>JBOHZD010000203.1:0-19156 GCA_050738315.1 Woeseiaceae bacterium | reverse complement strand
CGTGATCGCCTGGCGCTGGCGCATTTCGAGGCGCTCGGCGCATCGATCATCGAACTGGCACTCGGCCGCTGGGCGTCGGACGAAAAGCTGCTCGCGATGACCACAATCGAAGGCGCAGAGCATATTCGCGAAGCGATCGACCGCGGGTTCGGCGTCATCCTGCTCAGCGCTCATTTCACCGCGCTCGAAATCAGCGGCCGTGTGCTGGCCCTCAATTGTCCGCCATTCGATGCGGTGTTCCGCAAGAATCGCAGCGAATTCATGACCGAGATCCTGCGTACGGGCCGGGAGAAATCCGCGCGCAATACCATCGAAAAAAACGACATCAAAAGCATGATAAAGAGCTTGCGGGAAGGTGTTCCCGTCTGGTATGCGCCGGATCAAAGCTACGACCGCAAGCAATCGGCGCTGCTGCCGTTTTTCGGCGTGCCTGCAATGACGAATACGGCCACGGGTACGCTGGCCAGGTTGGGCAAGGCCGTCGCCATCCCGTTCTTTCCGCGGCGTCTGCCTGAAGGCGGGTACATCCTGAGTATTCTGCCGCCCATCGAAGGCGTGCCGGGCGATGACGCCGTTGTGGACACCCGCAAGTACGTCGGGATCCTCGAACGGCAGATCCGCTTGTGCCCGGAGCAGTACTACTGGGTACACCGGAAATTCAAGAACCGCCCCGCACCGCTCCCGGACGTTTACGCAGGTCTTTGACGACGCAGGAGCCCTTGCGCAATGTCGCCCAGGGCGTCGCTTTGCTATCCGTCTGAATAGCCTTGCAGCAGAGATTGCCAGTCATTCGGGTCGAAGCAGAGACCCGGTTCGAGTCGTTTGATTTTTGTGAGTGAGCGGTAGAGCCGCGCGAGGTTCTTTTGCTGCCATGGGCCCGGGTGCATGATTTTTCCGCGATCGAAGTCGAGCAGGCACACGCCACCGTCCTCGTCGACTTGCACATTGTAGGCGTTCAGGTCCGCATGATAGACGCCGGCATCGTGAAAACGGCGAATACACTTGCCGATGCCGCGCCAGAAATTTGCATCCACAGGTTGCTCTGAAATGCGGGTCGACAACGGAGTAATGCCGGGGACCTTCACGGTGAGGAGGTCGGCGGTATAGCACATGAAACCGCGGCGATATCGTGCCGCCGCCGGCCGCGGCACCGGCAAACTCATCGCCGTCAGTCGGGAGAGCAGACGCCACTCGTCGAATGCCCGGTTGCTGTCCTCTCCCAACCAGAGGTAGCGATTTTGATTCACCCGGCCGATCAACCCGCCACGCACGTAGTGACGCAGAACGAATTCACGCTTGCCGTCGCCCACGATCATCGTGCAACCGCGGCCGGCCGAGCGCAATGCCCCGCTGACCGGAGTCGCGAACTTCCAGGCGCCGGGAGAGAAGCTCGCGTCGGAAATCTGGTTGACTATCGCCTTATCGTATAGGATGGCGCCGGTTTCGGTCTTCTCGACGGTCTCATTCAAACTAAATCCGTCCTTACACTGGCTGATCAACGATGTTCCAGCAGTCGCCACCGGAAAGCATCTGTGTCATCCGTCTGTCGGCGATTGGCGATACCTGTCACGCATTGCCTGTGGTGCGGTCGATCCAGGATAGCTGGCCGGAAACCCGCATCACCTGGATCATCGGCAGGACCGAAGCTGCATTGATGGCGGATATTCCTGACATCGAGTTTATCATTTTCGATAAATCGAGAGGGTCCGCGGCTTATGCGGAAGTGCGATCCCAGCTCGGCGGTCGTCGTTTCGACATGGCGCTCTGCATGCATGCATCATTGCGCGCCAATCTTTTATGCCGTCTCGTCAAAACCCGCATTCGCCTCGGCTACGACTACGTGCGCGCCAAGGACTGGCAATGGCTGTTCACGAACCGCCGTATCGAGGCTATTGCTCATCAGCACGTGCAGGATGCGATGTTCGAATTCGCGACGGCGATCGGTGTGCCGCGGCGCGAGCTGCGTTGGAATATTCCCTTGTCGGCGAGTCATCGCGAATTTGCGGCGCAATACGAATCGGCCGGACGGCCGCTTTTTGTCATCAGTCCCTGCAGCAGTCAGCGCAGCCGCAACTATCGCAACTGGAGCGCCGAAAATTACGCGGCTGCCGCCAATCACGCACGGCAAAAATTCAATTGCCGGATTATCCTGACAGGCGGCAAGTCCGACGTCGAGCTGGAATACGCCAGGACCATCGGCAAATTGTGCGATCCCAGTCTGGTCAATCTCATCGGCAAGACCAGCCTCAAACAGTTGCTCGCAATCCTCGATCGGGCAAAGCTCCTGCTGTGTCCGGATTCCGGTCCCGCGCACATGGCGACGACGGTGCAGACGCCGGTGATCGGCCTTTACGCGACCTCCAACCCGGATCGCACCGGACCGTATCTGAGCCGCGATCTGACGGTGAACGCCTACCCGGAGGCGGTCCGCGAATTTCTTGGAAAATCCGTCCAGGAAGTGTCCTGGGGGCAGCGGGTTCGTGATCCGCGCGCGATCCGGTTGATCCGGCTGGCACGCGTGAACGAGCAGATCGATCGGGTATTGGCGAGCCGGGGCGCGCAGCGCGGGCGAGCGCTGGAACCCTGATCGAACCCGGCTGATCCGCTCGCGGTTGGCCCGCATAGCGGGCGACCAAGGTTGCACGTTCGCATATTTTTCCGGTATTTCGCGGATTTTAACGTCATTTTCCCCGCCGTTCAGGCTCGCTGTGCGCCAACCACGCTCGCGTAGACCGCCGCCGGCGTGATGTCCCGCAGACAGCGCAAATGTCCCAGCGGGCATTCCCTCCGGAAGCAGGGGCTGCACTCGATCTTGAGGTAATGCAGCACCCGGTCGTCGGTCAGGGGTGGAGTGAACTCCGGCGTCGTCGACCCATAGATCCCGATCACCCGCGTGCCGACGGCTGCGGCGACGTGCATCAACCCGGAATCGTTGCTGACCGCCTCCCGGCACCCGGCCAGCAGGTCGATTGCTTCTTCGAGCGTCGTGCGGCCGCAGATGTTCAGGGCACGGCCGTTGCCTGCGATCACGTCTCCGGCCGCGCGGTCCTTGTCGGAGCCCATGACCCAGACCGCGTGTCCCGTTGCGGTCAACATCCCTGCCAGGGTCCTGAAGTGTTCCAGCGGCCAGCATTTGGCCGGACCGTATTCCGCACCCGGCATGATCGCGATCACCGGTTTGTCCGTTTCCATCTGCAGCCTCGCAATCGCTGCCTGCTGTCGATCGGTCGACACCGTCAACCGGGGATGAGGGATGGGCGGCAGTGGTTCGTCACGCCCGATGCCCAGTGCAACAAATCGCTTGACCGTCTGATCGAGCACCCGCCGGTCAAAGGCGCGCATATCGTTGATCAGACCGTAGCGCATTTCGCCTTGATACCCGGTGCGTCTGGGCACTCGGGCGAACCAGGGAACGAGGGCCGCTTTCAGTGAGCGCGGCAGCACGATCGCCTGTCCGTAGTTTTCTGCCTGCAATCGCCGACCGAGCTCGCGCCGTCTGCCGATTGCCAGTTCCCTGTGCCGCGCCGGCGACTCGATGCCTTTTCTGACTTCCGGCATGCGGGCGATGAGGGGCAGCGACCAGCCGGGTGCCAGCACGTCCAGCGCGACCTCCGGCCTCCGCGCCTTGAGCAGCCTGAAAAGGGACTGTGCCATCACCATGTCGCCCACCCAGGACGGGCCGACAATCAATATTGCGCCATTCGTCATGCGTCCCGAGGTGACGGCACCATCTCCGGTCAGCGCGCCATGGAATCCAGATAGGTTCTGACGCCCGCTTCCACGGCGCGGAATTCGACGTCGCAGCCGGACTCCCTCAACATCGTCAGATCGGCCTCGGTAAAACTCTGATACGCGCCGGCCAGCGTGGCCGGGAACGGGACGTAGCGTATCCGCCCTTTGCCGTGCCAGTCGATCGCAGCTTTTGCGACATCGTTGAAACTCTGAGCCTTGCCTGTGCCGACGTTGAATATGCCGGATACGTGGCGGTTCTCGAGGAACCACAGATTCACTGCGCAAACATCGTCGACATAGACGAAATCGCGCCGTTGCTCACCGTCCCCGTATCCGCCGGAACCTTCGAACAGCCGCGCTTCGCCGTCTTTCACGAGTTGCTCATTGAAGTGAAATGCCACGCTCGCCATAGGTCCTTTGTGGCGTTCGTTCGGACCATAGACGTTGAAATACCGGAGCCCGACGACCTGTTGCTCCGGATCCCGTTGCAGCCGGCGCACATACTGGTCGAACAGCAGTTTGGAGTATCCGTAGACATTCAGCGGTGATTCGTTCTCCGGCGATTCGCTGAACGCCGCGGCGCCGCCGTACACGGCTCCGGACGATGCATAAATCAACGGGATGTCGTGTGTCAGACAATGGTGCAGCAGGTGTTTCGAATAATCGTAATTGTTCCGCATCATGAAGCGGCCATCCCATTCGGTCGTCACCGAACAGGCACCCTGATGGAAGATCGACTGGATCCCTGATTTGAATGCCGCCGTCGAAGTCAGCCGCTCCAGGAATTCGTCCTTGTCGAGATAGTCCGCTATCGCCAGGTCGGCAATGTTCGTGAATTTATGCCCGTTGCTGAGGTCATCGACGACGGTGACGTCGTCGCCCGTAAGCTGAATGAGCTGCCGAACGAGATTGCTGCCGATGAAACCGGCGCCGCCCGTCACGATGTGCATCTGGGTCGCTCCACGTGTGCCGGGCCTGTCACTCGGCAGGCGCTCGCAAATAATACTCGGCGCCGCAATACGGGCACTTGGCCTCGCCGGTCTCGACGATCGGCAGATAAACCTTGGGATGGGAATTCCACAGGTACATGCCCGGCATCGGGCAGGACAACGGGATGTCTTCTCGCCGTACCTCGTATCGATGCTGCGCATTTGCAGGAATCAGATTCTGCTCGACCGTACCCGCTTTCGCTGCCAATGACGTCACCGTTGCCCGAAAAACCAGCCCACGATTATAACAGCGCCGAAATGATCCGCTAACCCAGCACCGCGTCCCACAGCTCCGTGACAAGAGCGCGTTCGTCGGCGAACTCGGTATCGCTCGCCAATGGCGGCTTTTCATCCAAGGCCAGACGGTGTACCCGCAGCCGGTAAGATTTATAGATTTCCTGCAAGCGGGCCACCTGCGACGCACTGAGGCAGCCCGCCGCGGCCAGCGTACCTAACTGGCGAATATTGTCGGGATAGTGAATGACCGCGGGATGGCGATTCGCATTCTGCAACACCAGAAACTGCACAATAAATTCGATATCTGCGATGCCCCCGATCCCTTGCTTCAGATCGAAGCCGCCGGGTTCGCTTTTGTCGAGCTGGCTGCGCATTCTCCGGCGCATGGACTTCACATCGTCCTGCAGGCGATCGCGTCGCACGCGGAGTTTCAGGGTTTCTGCGCGTACCCGTTCGAACTCACGGGCGATGACGGCACTTCCCGACACCGGCCGGCTGCGCAACAGGGCCTGGTGCTCCCAGGTCCAGGCGTTTTCTTCCTGATACCGTTCGAACGCTTCGACACTGGTCACCAGGAGACCCGATTTGCCGCTTGGCCGCAGACGGGTGTCGACCTGATAGAGCGCACCCGATGCCGTTGGCGCGGTCAAAAAGTGCACCAGGCGACGCACGAGGCGTGCGAAAAACATGCTGTTCTCGAGCGGCTTTGCACCGTCGGTCTGTTGTTCCGAACCACTCGAATCGTGCAGGAACACGAGGTCCAGATCCGACCGGTACGACAACTCCATGCCGCCGAACTTGCCGTATGCGATCACACCGAATCCCGCAGTACGAAGGCCACGTTCCGTCCGCACCTGCGGGCGTCCATGTTTTCGCGTCATGTCGTCCAATGCGATCGCGAGCGCCTTCTGCAATATGATTTCTGCAAGCTCGGTCAACCGGTCGCTGACTTTCATGATGGGCAGGTTGCCCGTCACGTCGGCAACCGCGATGCGGAACAATGTTGCCCGCTGAAATTGGGCCAGAATTTCGATATGCCGTTCGCTGTCGGTTTCGGATGGACCTTCGAATCGGCGCTCCAGCTCCTCCTGCATTTCTTCCCGCGTCAACCCTGCGGTATGCAGGCGCGCATCGAGCAACTCATCCAGCAGGAGTGGGTACCTGCCGATTTCTTCGGCAAGCCATGCGTTCCTGTCGCACAAACCGACCAGCCGGTTCCGTACGACAGGGTTCTCGTTCAACAAGGCTACGTATGCGCTGCGCCGGAGTATGCGTTCCACAATGCTCAGTACGCGTTGCAGTACGATGGCCGGTTGCTCGTTGTCCTTCAGCGATACCAGCAGTCCCGGCATGAATCGGTCGAGGCGCCGGGCCCCTGATTTGCCGAGCTGGCCGACCGCCGCACTGTTGGCAAAGCCGGCCACCGTGCGGGCAACGTCGGGTGCCTGCCTGAAACCGTCGCGTTCGAATGCTTCCGTCCAGTCAGCTTCGCTCGCGGAGGCGCTCCACAGCGCCGCCAGGGCATCCACGAGATCCGAGCGCGGCGCTTCCTCGCCGCCACGGAATACCACGGCCGCGAAGTGCTCGCTGACACAACGTCGCTGCCTTTCGAGTTCGACGGCAAGCTCGTCCCACTCCGCATAACCCATCGCGAGTGCAAGCCGCGCCCGATCGGTCGCATGATCGGGCACCTCATGGGTCTGCTGGTCGCGCATCGCCTGCATGAAGTTTTCCATGCGCCTCAGAAAGCGGTAGGCGTCGCCAAGTCCGTCCGCGGCAACGGCAGCCAGGCTTCGTGTAAGCGCAAGTTGCCGCAGCGCTGCCTGCAGTTCAGTGGTTTTGAGTTTGCGGTCGCCGCCACCCCGCACCAGTTGCAGCGATTGCACGATGAACTCGATCTCCCGGATCCCGCCGGGTCCCAGCTTGATATTCGATGCGAGCTGACGTTTTCGCGCTTCGGCGGCGATAAGCGCCTTCATCTCGCGCAACGACTCGAACACGCCATAGTCCAGATAATTTCGATAAACGAACGGTTCGATGATGTTCCTTGTCAATTCTTCGACCGCCCGCTTGTCGGCACCCATAGTTTCGATCACGCGTGCTTTCACATAGGCATATCGTTCCCAGCTCCTGCCGTGCAGTACCAGGTACGACTCCAGAGCGTTGAAACTGACGACGGGCGGGCCACTGTCGCCGAAAGGCCGCAATCGAGTATCGACACGATAGACGAACCCGTCCGGTGTCACCTCGTCGAGCAACCCGACGACCTGGCGCGAAAGGCGCGTAAAATACTCCTGTGCACTCAGACTACGCGCGCCGTCGGTCTCGCCATCGCCCGGATACACGAATATCAGATCGACATCCGACGAAAAGTTGAGTTCGCGTCCGCCCAGCTTGCCCATCGCCAGTATGATCAACCGCAGTTCATGAGCGTTCGGGTCGCGCGGAACGCCAAATCGTTGGCGCAATTCGCGCTCGCTGTAGCAGACGCTCGCCTCGATCAGGCTGTCGGCGAGGTTCGACAGGGAGGTGAGCGTCTCAGACACATCGGCCTGGCCCGCGAGGTCCCGCCACAGAACTTGCAGCATTCTCTGATTACGGAACCGCCGGAGCCGGCTCTTGAACTGCCCGACATTCTCGTCCGCCGGTCCGCCCGCGCCGGCGTCCGGGAGGATGAATGCGGCCTCCGGCCGCCGCTCGAACTCCCCGTTTTCTATGGCATTTGCAATCCACTGCCACTCCCGGATGAGGGTATTGCCGGCGTATTCGCTGCAAGCAGCGAGCCGCAGCAAAACAGACTGCAATTCTGCAGCACCTGTGAGAGGCGCGAAGAATTCGATCCCGAGAGAATGCTGCTCGAGAAATCGATCCAGCCAGAGCATCGCGGGTTCACGCAACGACTCGGGCAACAGCCGCAATGTCTGCTGGAACTCTTTCCCGATCGATGGCTTCACACGCCCAAGTCTAACGAAATAAACAAGGGAAAATCAGGCGGATGCCGACTGCGTGCAGGCTATGGAGACGGCCGCGGCCGCACCGTCAGGCCGTCGACTTCCTGGAAATCTCAGTCAGGCCGGCAAGTACGTCGCGGAGCGGTATCGGCTTGCCGAAGGCGTGTCCCTGGCCGTAATCGACGCCGAGCTTGGTTATGAGCGCTTTTGCCTTGTCGCTTTCCACGTACTCGGCAACGGTCTCCAGTTCCATCACCTTGGCAACCTGTGTGATGGCAGCAACCATGGATTCCGAAATGCGATTCTTCGTGATGTCTCTGATGAAACTTCCGTCGATTTTCAGCGTGTCGACCTTGAAATTCTTCAGGTACGCAAACGAACTCAGCCCTGCACCGAAATCATCCAGCGAAAACCGGCAGCCACGTTCCCGCAAGGCATCGATGAAACCTTGCGCCTTCGCCCGGTTCGAGACGGCTGCGGATTCCGTCACTTCGAAGCGAAGTGAGCTGGCCGGTATTCCGCTCGACTCGATTTCATCTTCGACAAAATTCAGGATCGCGTCGTCACCCAGGGACTGACCCGACAGATTGATTGCGAAACTGATGCCGGTATTACGCAGGGTCTCGGCATGACCAGCCAGTTGTCCGACCGTTGTCGAGACCACCCAGCGATCGATCTGCGGCATTAACTGGTAACGTTCCGCCGCAGAGAAAAACGAACTGGACGATATTTTGTTACCCGCACTGTCTTTCATGCGTAACAGGATTTCGTAACGATGGTATGGCTGCGGTTTCGACAGGGATACGATCGGCTGCGCCATCAGTTCGAAGCCGTCGGCGTCGAGAGTCTTTTGAATCTCGGCCACGAGATGCATATCGTCGTAGCGGCGCACGATGCTCTGGTTGTCCTGGTCGTACACTTCGACGCGGTCCCGACCGTGATCTTTGGCAGAGTCACAGGCAAGGCGCGCCGCCGTGAGCGCCTCGCCGGGTTGTTCCGTTGCGCGATCCAGGGCGGCGACGCCCGCGCTGAACGTGATCTGCAAGGAGCGGTCACCTTGCAGATAACGCAGGCTTGCGCTGTCGTCCCGGATCAGGGCGGTCAGGCTCAAGGCATCATCCAGGGTGCTATGTGACATGAGAATTGCGAAGTCATCGCCCGTCAGGCGGGTCGCAACCGCGTTGTTCGGCAAATTTCCTTCCAGCAACTGTGCAAATCGGGTGATGACCGCGTCGCCCGCAGCATGCCCGAATGTATCGTTTACAAGTTGCAGGTTGTCCAGATCGAAATACAGGACCTGGTGCGCGTCCTGCCTGCCGTCGAGCGATTTCATCGCCTCGTCGAGCTGTGCGTCGAACCCTGCCCGGTTCATCAGGCCGGTCATGACGTCGAAGGATTGCTCGATGACGTATTCTACCTTGCGCACGATATGCGCCATGAACCGCGAGTGTGACGGCAGAAACGGCTGGCAACTGGTCCGGCCGAGTTGCGCCAGCATGCCTTCGAGATTGCCCAGGCGATCGACCAGCGGGCACACCATGGTCTGGTAGCCCTGGTCCGCAATGTTGTCGGAGCCCGGTACCGCGGGGACTTCGAAGATGACCGGGGAACGGTGGCCCTTCAGTTTGGGGTAAAGCGAATCGATCAGATATTTATCGAGTACTCGGCGATTGACGTTCTTCCAGCTCGAATGCGTGGCGCTGATACGGATTCTTTTGGCCGGCAACAAGAGCACACTGTAGGCAATGCCCAGGAAGCGGCCGCTCTGCCCGACCAGTTGCGCGAGCCCGGAGTGGCTCTTTGGCATGCCGTGAATCTTCTCGTCGATCTGATAAACGAGTTTCAGTTCACGCATTGCTTCCTCTGCCCGGCCGGCTTCGATACCGAACTGTTGATTCAGGTGCAGGCTTGCACCCAGCAGCCGCACGGCCGGCAATAGCAGGGTCTTCAGGTCATCGGGATTGAAGCGCGACGATTTGCCGTCGTTCTTCGAGAATACGACCACGAGGACACCCATCACGTCGCGTGCGCCGCAAACCGTCAGTATCAACAAGGTCCGGCCGGATGGCAGCGTATGACGGAGAAACTGCGCTTCGGGATCGGTACCGGACAACACGCCATCCAGCAATTCGGCGATGTGATTCTCGATCTCGAAATCGTCGGTGCCGTCACTGCTCCAGGCGCAGGCTCTTGTCCGGTCGTAGTAGCTGAAACTCTGCGCCCGGGGAACCAGGGACTGCAGCAGTCGCTCTGCATGGGCGACGATTTCGCTGGCGACGACGCGCTCCACTTCCGCGGACATGGGCAGGCGATGCTCCGAACTCGGCCCACGTTGTCCTTGTGCGAGGACCGTCAGGGCTTGACCGGCGCTGAATACGGACTGCACGAGCCGGGTTCAGCGGAACTTGCGCCCACGATGCCACGACGGATGCGAGCCGGCTGTGACCCGTTTCTCAGATAACCGGGATTTTCGCCTTTTTATTCAGTTGTCTACAGACTTGCCAGCCACTCGTCGTCAGAGCCCTCGTGGATACCTTCGAACAGCACCGTGCTCAGGTAACGCTCGCCCGTGTCCGGCAGCATGGCCAGGATAACCGCGCCGTCTTTCGCCTTGCCGGCAACTTCGAGTGCCGCAGCCAGAGTTGCGCCGGAGGAGATGCCGGCGAATATTCCCTCTTCGCGGGCCAGGCGCCGAGCGGTTTCGATCGCGCGCTCGTCACTCACCGGGATGAGATTGTCGAAGATGTCCCGGTTCAGCACCTCTGGTATGAAGTCGGGCGTCCACCCCTGAATCTTGTGAGGACTCCAGTCCTTGCCTCCGAGCAACGACGCGCCCGCCGGTTCGGTCGCGACGATCGTTACTTCGGGCCGCGCCAGTTTGATCATCTCGCCCGCACCGGTCATCGTGCCGCCCGTACCGTAACCGGTCACCCAGTAGTCGAGGCGCCTGCCTGCGAAATCCCTGAGTATTTCCGGACCGGTCGTGTTGCGATGGTATTCGGGATTCGCCAGGTTTTCGAACTGCCTTGCGAGGAACCAGCCATGTGTCTTTGCAAGTTCCTCTGCGCGTCGCACCATGCCCGTACTGCGGTCGGCAGCTGGTGTCAGAATGACTTTCGCGCCAAGCGCACGCATCAGCTTGCGACGCTCGACGGAAAACGAGTCCGCCATGACGGCGACGAAACCGTATCCCCTGGCCGCGCACACCATTGCCAGCGCAATCCCCGTGTTGCCGGACGTTGCTTCAACGACCGTCTGTCCCGGCCGCAGCTGCCCTTTCTTTTCTGCATCCTTGATGATGGCGATTGCGAGTCGATCCTTGACCGACGCCATCGGATTGAATGCTTCCACCTTTACGTACATGTCGACATTGGCTGGCGCCATGCGATTCAGCCGCACGATCGGCGTATTGCCGATCGTGTCGAGTATGCTGTCATATAACATTGTCACGCACCCCGGGCATTACCTTGTTGTTGCGATTCGTCGATTGCCGGGTTCGCGCATTCCCGACAACCGCGCCGAATCCGGAAAATATGCCGGGGATCATACCCCATGCCCGCCGCGATGGCTTATCACCCGAAACTCTGCCCACATAACGCAAAAATCTAAAGATTCCCTTGAAACCCCGAGATTTGCTGCAACGAACGCAAAATTCGCGGGTCTACCTGTCTGTCGGGGGCTACCAGCAGCAAGGTATATGAAACTGCAACAATTAAAGTATCTTCTCGCGATCGTTGACAACGGCCTCAATATAACCGCCGCCGCCGATCGGCTTTATACATCCCAGCCCGGGGTGAGCAAACAGCTCAAGCTTCTGGAGGAAGAACTCGGACTGCAACTCTTTACGCGCAAAGGAAAAAGTCTCGATGGAATTACCATTGCGGGCGATCAGGTGATTGGCCGGGCCCGCTTGATCATGCAGGAAGTGGACAGTATTCGCAGCCTGGCATCGGGTCATTTCAAGGAGGAAGACAGGCGTTTCAGCCTGATGGCCACGCAGTCGCAATACCGCTGAACGGCGTCGCCGTGTGCGGGGGTCGCTACTTTTAGAACTGGTCTAAGTCGCCTCAGTAGATGCGCATGCCGCCATGTCGCTTGCGGCTTCGATAGTCAAGCCACCACCATCCAACCAGGAAACCCGCGAACAGGCAGACCGCCGTCGCACCCGCCACCCAGGCAAACGGCAGACTGTACTGGTATTGCTCGTGGCGCGTGACGAAGCGCCGGTTTTCTTCCGTTAGTTCGGCAATCCGGGTCTCACTTTCTTCGATCGCCGATCGCTGTTCGGCGAGCTTCTGCTCGAGACTCCCGATGGTCGCCGCCGGCTCGGCAAATTGCGTTTTGGCCCGAGCGAGTTCCTGTTTCAGTTTTTCATTTTCGGCCTGGCTTTCGGCAACGACCAGGATTGCAGGTTTCTCGCTCACCAGGTAGGCGGCTTTCAGATAACCGACCGTTCCATCGGGAAGCCGCACCTGGGCGTAGTATCGGTCCTGGTTCACAACCTCGACTTGCTGGCCGCTCTCGAGCGTGCGAAACGCACGATCGCTCGTGTCCTCAGCCCGATGCAGACCGAGTTGCAGCTTGTCGGTCACATAGGCGGTTTCCGCGCGTGCCGCCAGTGACACGGCGATCAACAACAAGAATCCGGGTATCACGACTGTGAAACGCATGTGCGGCCTCCCCTTTCCGGCGGCAAAAATCACATCTCGAACAGCCAGCGCAATAATGCTTCCTGCACTTCTTCGCCAGTGCCACGATGCACGCCCTTGTAATTCTGCAGCGATACGACGATGTACCGTTCGCCGGACCGGGCCTGCAGATAGCCTGCTATGGCGGTGACATCGTCCATCGACCCGGTCTTGATATGCGCCATGCCGCTCATCGGATCTCTGCGAAAGCGACCGGACAAGGTCCCGTCCATGCCGGCCAGCGACAATGACGACATGAATTCGGGCATGAACGGACTGTCATACGCATATCGCAACAGGTCGGCGACTTCACGGGCTGTGATGCGAGACTCCCGTGACAGGCCGGCGCCATTGACGTACTGGAGTTCGGCAAAATCCAGCCGGCGTTCTGCCAGCCAGGCCCTGACCACCTCCCGCCCGTTTTCCACGGTCCCCGGTTCACCGAACTTCTCGGCCGCCAGCGTCAAGAGTATCTGTCGTGCCATTACGTTGTTGCTGTGCTTGTTGATCTTGGTGATGACATCTGCGAGCGGGAGCGACTCGAAGGACAGGAACGGTTCCGTACCGTCTTCGGCAATCACGTTCTTCCAGCCGCCAGCGAATTGTCCGCCCGATTCACGCCACAGGGTTTTGAACATCCCGAAGGCGAATTCGTTGTGGCTGAGTGCGGTCCGATACATGCCGTACGATTGACAGCTGCTTGGAAAATTGCCGCTGAAAATCACGCGGTCGACGTCTTCGTTTGCCGTTATGGTAATGCCGCGCTGATACCCGCCGCAGCGGCCATCCTTCAGAGTCAGATGATTGACGACCTGCAGATTCTCCAGTACCGGAATGAACTTGAGATTGACAGCCTCGGCAGCAAGGTCGGTTTCAAACAGGTAATGGACCGTTTTGAAATCCATCATCAGTGCGTTAGGCGCAACGTTGTAGGAGCGCAATGGTGAATTGTCGAACGCCGCAGGATCGTAATCCGTCACTTTGAAATAACTGTCATCGAGCAACAGATCACCCGTGATCTGGCTGATGCCCGCATGCCGGATCGACCACACCATTTGCCGCAGCCGCTCGGCAACGAGGTAAGGATCGCCGTACCCCTTGAGCAGGAGATCCCCATCCAGCCTTTCATCATGCATTTTACCGACGAGATAAATGTCGGTTTTCCAAGTATACGTCGGTCCCAACAGGTCGAGCGCGACGAGGGTCGTCAATATTTTCATGACGGACGCCGGATTCCGCGATTCGTCCTCGTTCCAGACCAGCACCGGTTCCCCGGTCCGAAGATTCTCGACGTAAAGACTCAAGCTGTCCGAGGGAAGATGCCGGTACGCCAAGGCATTCCTGACAGCGGTCGGCAGACCGTCGTCTGCCATCAGCGGCAGCGGAATGCAAAGCATAACGACGATCAGACTGATTCGTCGGAAAACGCTCAATCCTGGCCCGTCAAATTTATTGTTCTTTTTCAATTATTCGACAGTTATTCGCTTTCGCCCATTCAGCAAGGCGCCGGTCCGGACGAACGGCCACCGGATCACCTACACTCGCCAGCAACGGAATATCAAACCCCGAATCCGCATATGCCGAGACTTCATTTGCCGCCACATCGTACCGTTTGCAGATCGATATCAACATGTCCGACTTGTCTTCGTAAAACGGATGCCTGGCCGGCGGTACCGCAGTATATCTACCCTGAACCGTTTCGCAATGTGTTCCGAGTCCCATTTCTGCCGCAAAGCGCTTCCGCAAATATTCGACGATCGGCTGCAGACTGCCGGACAGCAGTATGACGACGTCGCCGCTTTCCTGATGTCGCCTGAGCTCCGCGAGCGCCGGCTGGATCCAGTCCTCGTCGCTGATCTCCTGGCCGAACCGCTCGACTTCACGCTCGATCAGGTCTTCGGTCAATCCATTGAGATAAGCCTTGTTCTTGCGAAACACGTGACGGCCGTATCGCGGAAACCAGCGGACAACAAACCATGCGGCTGACAAGAGTTGACGGGGGCCGATGATTCCGCGCCGCAGCATCCAGCCGATAAAGCGTTTCTCGGTGCTTTTTCCTGCCACGAGAGTCCCGTCGACATCGAAGATTGCCAGCCGCATTGATCATTCCAGTTTCACTCGTTTCGGAGCGAAGTTATTCTTTTCTTCATAGGCGAACTCCAGAATGACCGGAAGTCCACGGATCACGCACGTCAATACCGACAGATAGACCAGGGCCACCCCTATGCCTTCGAGCAGCCATGACCATCCCGCCCAGATTTCAGGCAGCAATGCGCGCACCGGCTGCATCAGCAATAACCAGCAGAACGTAGTGGCCTTCAACGCCGCGTAGAATATACGCATGAACTTACCCGCCACCAGCCATTTGCCGAGCGGAGATTGCAACATCGAAAACGGCGTATCGTGCGCGGTGGTCACCTGGTTGGCCCGGATCGCGTCGACAATTGTGCCACGGATGATGAACACCAGCGGTACCCAGACTGGTACGATTTTCAAATCGACCAGAACGATCCACATCGTCAGCTCGGTGATGCGATCACTGGCAATATCGAACATCGCGCCGAAGACAGTCTCTTCATTGCGTTTTCTCGCTACATAACCGTCCAGCCCGTCGCTGACAAAAACAACGATCAGCAATGCGACATTGAGAATGTGCCAGTACGACGGCGGCTGATAGGCAATCAGAACAACGACGATCAGCAGCAGAAGACGGCTAAGTGTAATCAGGTTGGCCATTGGGTCATTATATCCAACGGCACCGAAAAGTCGGCGCCCCGCCTCATCAATGCGGTTTCTTGATTCCGAACGTTCTAATACGATCGCTGAGTGTGCTGGGGCGAATGCCGAGCAGTTCCGCGGCACCGCCCTTACCCGATACTCGCCAGTTCGCCAGGCGCAGCGCTGCCACGAGATTCTTCTTTTGCAACGCCTTCAATTCCTTTTCTGTCAGCACCGTGCCTTTCGCGAACTCGTCTGCTGCGGCCGGCGTCTCTTCCGTGTGCACCGGCGTTTCCGGCAGAGACAGGTCGAGGCGCAACACATTGCCCTGGGAAAGAATCACGGCACGTTCGATCACGTTCTTCAGCTCGCGTACATTTCCAGGCCAGTCGTATCCCCTGATGGAATCGAGCTGACTGATCGTCAGCTTGATCGGCTGCCGGCCGAAGTCCTTGCAGGTGATGTCCAGAAAATGCTGAGCGAGTTGCACGACGTCTTCCAGCCTTCGCCGGAGCGGCGGGACCTCGATCGGAAATACGCTCAGCCGATAAAACAGATCCTCTCTGAATTTGCCGTTCAGAACCAGTTGTTCGAGATCGCGGTTGGTCGCCGCGATGACGCGGACGTCGACCGACCGCGTGGTGTCGTCGCCCACTCGTTCGAACTCGCTCTCCTGCAGCACCCGCAGCAGTTTTCCCTGCAATTCAAGCGGAATTTCTCCTACTTCGTCCATGAACAACGTGCCGCCATCCGCGAGCTGAAAGCGCCCGACACGGTCCCGGTGAGCCCCGGTGAACGCGCCTTTGACATGGCCAAAAAACTCGCTCTCGAACAACTCTCGCGGGATCGATGCACAATTGACTTTAACCAGCGGGGCGTCGGCACGCGGGCTTCTCGCATGGATTGCGCGCGCGACGAGTTCCTTGCCGACACCGGTTTCCCCCAGTACGAGCACATTCGCGGGTGTCGACGCGACCGCCTCTACCTGTGCCAGCATATGCTTCAGGGTCGGGCTATTGCCGACAATACGTCCGAAGTTCATCGAGACGTTGACTTCTTCGCGCAGGTAGTCGCGTTCGCGCTCCAGTTCTTCCCGCAGCCGGGCGTTCTCGGCAAGTGTCGTTCGAAGCGCCCGTTCGGCCCGATTCCGCTCCGTCACGTCCTTGGACGCCACCAGCATGCGGTGTACGCGGCCGGCCGAATCTCTCTCGGAAATAGCGGATTGGAGCAACTCGAGGACCTTGCCGCCCTTAGTTACCATTTCTCGCGGCTCATTCGTGAATTCGCCGTCGCTGATGGTTTGCTGCAACTTCCTGGCAGTGTAGTTCTTCCGCTCGTTGTCGCTGAAGAAATCGACAATCGATCGGCCGACGACATCCTCACGGGCGTAACCCATCTTGTTCAACCAGTGATCGGTTACGGTGACAATGCAGCCGCCTGCATCCAGCGTGTGCAGCATCGCCGGAGTGGCGCGATACAATTGTCGATACTTCCAGTCGGCCCGTGCCTGATCTGCCAGTTCCATATACATCGCAATCGTACGAATGAACGTGCCTTCGCGGTCGTGTTCAATGACGGAATTCGTCAGGCAATGGACGATTTCACCCCCTTTGGTGATAAACGCGATCGGCTTGTTTTCGAGCCTGCCGGTACGCCGCAACGTCGGCATCAGCTCCTTTTCGATGCGCAGGGCGCTGTCGCCGGTGACGAACTCGGAGGGGCGCCGGCCGACCATTTCTTCCCGCGTATAGCCCAGCCGATCGAGCAAAGAGTCGTTCACGTCAAGGTACTGGCCGTCGCGGCCGATCGACGTTGCCATCGCCGGTGCTTTGCGGAACAACCATTGGTAGTCGTTGCTCGTGGTCATGGCCGGGCATCTTACACGAAATTCCGTAAAACGCCCCGCAGTTTTCCGTAATTTACGGAATTCCGTAATGCTGCTTCTTTCCATAACGATTTGATTTTATGGTGTTTGTCGGCTTGGCACGGGTTGTGCACTGGAGAGAGCGAATAAACGAACACGAGCCTCACGGCGACCGCAGTGGCGACCGGAGAATCGATAAGGACCGAACGATGAAGACCCCATTCCGTGCCGCCCTGGCGGCAAGCATGATTTTGACCGGCAGCGCAGTCCTGTCAACTGCAGCACTGGCTGACGACCCGAAAAACGAAGAAAAAACAGTGACTTCCACAATCGAAGTCAATCAGTTGCAGCGCGACCTCGAGTTGCGCGCTCTGCAGGACGCCGCGGCCATGGCGGCCGATGCGATGACGGCGGCGACCAACCTGAACCTTGATATTCGTTCGGCAGCCTCCATGTCGGTGTTGCTGGTCAGCGAACTCTGAGGTTTGCTGGCCCTTGAGTTTCCGGCGGCATTCCGCCCTTCAGGCAACTCCCCCCAAGCCTGGACGGCGGCAGCCGGAGAAATGCCGGTCTGGATACCGGTGTATACGGACCTGGATGGTCCGGCGGCATACCCCCCCTTTGCCGTAACGTTTGGGGAGCCGGGGCCCGTTCCGTGTCGGATCGGTCCGCTAAGCGAAACATCGAATTTAGCTGCCCCGGCTCCTTTCTTTTTCAAGCGCGGTGGTTGTTGGAGTTGCGATGCTCCTCCACGCGCTGACCACGCACTTTCGCAGTCTGTGTGCTGATGGTCTGACGTGCTTTTCGCAGCCAGTAGCGCGCCCAGGCAAACTCGAGCCCCAATATCGCGAGGCCGGCCGGGATGAGCACGAATGCCGGGCCCGGCGTGACGATCATGATCACGCCAAGCAGCAGCACGGTCGCGCCCACGACGGCCACTACGATCCTCCTGACCACTTTGTAGGTCAGGTGCACGACACTATTCATCTTAAGGCTTCTGAATTCCGGAACAGCCACAAGTTCCGGGCAAGCGTAGCATGAGACCAATTTCCGCTTGTTTTTTTTCTTCCTTGTCGTAGCCTGGTGTCCTGTCCCGCAAATAACTACGCGATCGGAATTGCATATTTATTTGCGGGACCGGACACTAGCCGCCGTGAACACGCGTTATCTGTCAATACTCATCGCTTCCCTCCATGCCGGCCCGGCCGCCGCGGAGAACGATTCAACCGGTCCACTGACCATTGCTGCAGCGACTCCGGTGATCTCTGTCTCGCGACATCCACCCGGCAGATACTTCCTGAGTCCGCCGACACTCGAGTATGCGTTCGATGTCGGTGCGCATTGCGACGATGTAGGGACGCCACGGTCGGTTTCGATCACTGTCGCCGACAGCCGTCTCACGCTGTCTGCATCCGATCTCGATGGCAATGGGCTACACCAGGTCCTGTTAACGATTCCTGCGCGACAGATTGCCCCGATTGCCATCGATAATTTCTGCGTGTTCGGCCCGAACGATGCAATTTCCATTGTCGAACCGGAGATCGTGTCCACCGTTCCCGTCGCCGAACCGGATCGGGTGACCGTGGGAGCTGCTCTATCTGCACATGTGTCGTTGCTTTGCAGCGATGAGAACGAACAGAAGATCACATATGTCACTCGGCCACTGGATGTAACCCTGGCTTGTGAAGCGGTGCTGACGACGGATGCCGTGCCCGGGCAGACGAGCCCGGCCGACCGCTAGGGAGCCTCGGCACAAGTCTGGGCGAGCGTATTTTCGTTCAGGGTTTTCGAGATCAAGGCGTGTGAAGCCAGTCATAGCCGTAGCTATGGCTGGCTTTGCACAACGCAGAGATCGGAAAGCCTGAACGAAATGACGCCGTCCACGACTTGTGCAGAGGCTCCCTGGGTAGCAGCGCCGGGCAAAACCTGCCTGTTGCTCGTCAGATCCGCTGGAGGCGATACGTGATTCCGTAACGG
>JBOHZD010000202.1:0-3640 GCA_050738315.1 Woeseiaceae bacterium | reverse complement strand
CGACCTGGATCGGCGAACGATTCCGAAATCGTCCGGTGACGGCCATTGCGCTTGTCGGCGTGCTCGCCTTCTTCTCATGGGTCGCGTGGGGCAGTTTTGTGTGAGGGCACCTGCAATGAAGAATGTCAGCACGATTATTGCCGGCTCGTTGCTTGCGGCGTCTTGTGTCAGCCAGCCGCCATCAAATATTGAAAAATACAGTCGTGAGGCAATGGAATCCTGCATCGACGAAGCGGAGAATCTGTCTGCTGAACTGCTCACCCCGGATTATGATCGGGTGTATGTGTATGCGCGCGCAATAGGCGCTTGGTTATACTTCAGTCACGGCGATCGGCAAGTTGCGACCCCGCCAGCGAGACACCGAATGAGCGTATTCACCGTCACGTTCCGCCAGATATCGTGATCGACGAGGAGCACCAGGTCGCGGAGGTCGCGCTTCGTTGAAATCGCGACACGCATTTCGAAGACTTCGCCGTTGCGAATCCGGACGGGGCCGTCGACGGCGATATCCACGCCGGCTCCGGCACCGGTCATCCTGGCCTCGGTGCCGAAGACGCCGAAGAGCGCCGCGACGAGGAGAGCGCCGAGAGCGGCCAGTCCGACGGGCCAGGCATGCGCGACAATGCCGGCTGTCTCCTGGACGTGCCGCGGCTCGATGCCCTCGGGATTGTTGAGATCGTTCATGGCTCCTCGCAACCGACCGACCTGAATCAGCAAGAACCGTGCCACGGGGGAGCCGCGGCAATGCGCCAGACTTCGGTCAATCGTTCATTGCGCACTGGAATAATTTACAATTGGCCTTGCACTTCCTACACCCGTGAAAACCTGTATCCACCACGAGACAACCGATGAATCCAGCCGAAACGGTTGACGACAGCCGCCAAAAGAAACGCGACAACCCGAGCTCCCTGGATGGAATCTTCCGCGCCCTGTGCTTCGCCGCGTATAAACATCGTGACCAAAGGCGCAAAGGCGAATGCGGATCTCCCTATATCAACCACCCGATCGAGGTCGCGGAGACGCTCGTGCGCGTCGGCAGGATCACGGATCCGGCGCTGCTACAGGCTGCAATCCTGCACGATACGATCGAAGACACGGAAACCTCAGCGGAAGAACTCGAAGCGGCATTCGGGCCCGACGTGCGACAACTGGTCGTGGAGGTCACTGACAACAAAGCGTTGCCGAAGGCGGAACGCAAGCAGCGGCAGATCGTGCACGCCCACAAACTTTCATCGGCAGCACGTGAGCTCAAGATCGCGGACAAGATCTGCAATGTGCGTGATGTGACGAACAAGCCACCGAAAGATTGGCCGCTGGAGCGACGCGTAGAGTACCTGGCGTGGTCAGAACGCGTGGTCGCCGGCTGCCGGGGCGTGAATGCCCGCCTCGAACAGGCATTCGATGCGGCCCTGGCTGAGGGGCAGGCCATGATGAAAGTCCCAGGCCGGCGGACGTCTCAATGACCTGACCTGTCGCGGCACGTCAGCACGGGCACCTTGGTACCGAATAACTACGAACTCTGTCCCGGCACGTAACTACGAAGCGGGAGGCGTTTGCTTGGTGCCGTCAGGTTTGTGACGATGACGATCGCGAGCAGCGATAACGCGAAGCCCGGTACGAGTTCGTACAGGTAGAAAATCTGTGCGAGACCCTTGAGCATCGGCCAGACGATGGTCGTGAGGCCGCCGACGATCACGCCGGCGAGCGCGCCGGCGCGGTTCATCTTCGGCCAGTAGAGCGACAGGATCACCGTCGGGCCGAAGGCTGCGCCGAAACCGGCCCACGCCCAGGCCACCAGTTCGAGCACGCGGCTGGCCGGATCGCGCGCCAGCCACGCGGCAATCAAGGCGATACCGAGCACGGCGAAGCGCCCGATCCACAACAATTCTTTCCGTACTGCGTCTTTCTTGACGACTCCTTTATAGAAGTCTTCGGCGAACGCACTGGACGCCACCAGCAGTTGCGCCGATGCAGTGCTCATGACGGCGGCGAGAATCGCGGACAGGCAGATGCCGGCGATGACGGGCGGGAAGAAATCCACCGACATGAATATGAATACTTTCTCCGCATCCGCGCCGACCAGTTGCCGCTCGAGCACGCCCAGTCCGGTCACGCCGATCACTACCGCTGCAACGAGCACCGTGGTTTGCCAGACCATGGCAATGCGCCGCGCGGCGCCCATGTCCAGCGGGTCGCGGATCGCCATGAAGCGCGCAAGGATATGCGGCTGGCCGGCATAGCCCAGCCCCCAGCCGAGCAGCGATAAAATGCCGATCCAACCCAATGCCGCGCCCGATGCCTGGGTGAACGGATCGAGCAGTTCCGCATTCAATGCATTCAGGGTATTTTCGATACCTTCCGCTCCGCCGATCTGGTACACGCCCATGGCGGCGACGATGACGAGCGCGAAGAACATCAACGATCCCTGCATGACGTCGGCCCAGGAGATCGCCAGAAAGCCGCCGAAGAAGGTGTAGGCGACGATGGAGCCGGCACCGAGCAACATCGCCGAGAAATAGGGAATCGCGAACAGTTCCTCGAACAGTTTGCCGCAGGCAACGAAGCCCGAACTCGTATACAGCGCGAAAAAGAACAGCACGAACGCACCGGAGATCAGCCGTAACAATCGCGAGTTGTCGTTGAAGCGCCGTTCGAAATAATCCGGCAAGGTCAAAGCGTCGCTGAATTTCTCGGTGGCTTCGCGTAGACGTTGCGCAACGAGTTTCCAGTTCAGGTACGTGCCGATGAGAAGCCCGATAACCATCCAGCCGGCTTCGAAACCGGCGAGATAGGCGAGTCCCGGCAAACCCATCAACAACCAGCCGCTCATGTCCGATGCCTGCGCCGCCAGTGCCGTGACCCAACTGTTCAGGGAACGGCCGCCCAGGATGAAGTCGGACAGACTCGCCGTACGGCGGTAGGCGAAATACGCCATCAACAGGATGACGGCCAGGTAGACGACAAAGGTGCCGATAATGGTATTTGCATTCTCAATCATGGTCGCGGTCGTTTTTCTTGGTTTTTCCGTTCGTCCGGAGTTACGAGGCAACGCGACTACGCCACAGAGCGGTTGACGACGCAAGCGGGTTGACAAGCGAAGGGCAGGAATTTTATAAAGTATACGATTATACGACAAGCTGGCTGGAATCGCGCGACGGCGGTGAGGTCAGGTTGCGGAGCCCCGGCGATTTCGACATCGGCAGTATCGAGAATATCGATGAGAAAGGCGAGTATGTCTATTACATCGCTTCACCCAAAAATCCGACGCAACGCTACCTGTTCCGGTGGCCTATCCCGATCGCCGCCACGGCATTGAGCTGAAGCAGAACACCCGGCTGCATTTGTTCACGATGATGACCGACTACCTGCGCGAGCATCTGCCGCCGGTCGAGGATCAGACTTGAAAATAGATTTTGGTAATAGATAATATATAGTATACTCATAAGCTCGACAGCCGTTGCGGCGTTCCAGGTAAAGCTGTTCAGGGGGATGAAATGAACACGTTCAAGCCACTGCGTTTGCTGCTCTCCTCAGTCTTCATTTTCGCATCGACGGGTGTCACCCACGCGCAGGAAGCGCCGGATGAGCCCGACATGATCGTCGTGACCGGCTCTCGACTGCCGCAAAGGGACCTGACGGC
>JBOHZD010000201.1:0-14201 GCA_050738315.1 Woeseiaceae bacterium | reverse complement strand
GTTACGGGGTTCTCTGCACCCCGTCCATGTCGATGAGATAACCGGAATTCGGCACGGTGCAGATCACGGCCGGGCTCTTCGGATCCGCTTCGATTTTCTGGCGCAGCCGGTGCACGAGCTGTTTGAGGAGCTGCCGGTTACCACCGGCACGATTGCCCCAGACATAGGCGAGGATGCGCTCCGCAGGCACCGTACGACCGCCGTTGGCAAATAGCAATTGCAGGAACCTCGCTTCGAGGCGTGTCAGGCGCACTGGTCCTTGCCAAAAACCGTCGACCGTCAGATCATCGGGGCGCAACGTCAACGGACCGAGCGTCACCGCGCCCTCCTCCTCGATGCCGACTCGACGCAATAACGCCCGGATGCGCGCCACGAGGATTTTCGGGCTGAAGGGTTTCGTCAGATAGTCGTCCGCCCCCAGTTCGAGCGCCCGCACCACGTCCTCGTCCTCGTGGCGCACGGTCAGCATCATTAACGGGATGGCGCTTCGTTCGCGCAGTCTGCGCGCCAGTTCGAAGCCGTTCATTTTCGGCATGTTGATATCGAACACGGCGAGGTCCGGCTGCTCCGACTCGAACGATTCCAGCGCTTCCATGCCATTGCTCGCCTTGATGACCATGAATCCAGCTTGCTGCAGCGCGAATGCCGTGACTGCGAGCAGATCCAGATCGTCATCGACCAAGAGAATTTTCATGTACGTCCGTCGAGCGGTAGCTCGACCTTGGCGCGGGTCCCCGACACCGGCCCGCGCTTGAGTGAAACCCGGCCGCCATGCCGCTCGACGATCGAGCGGACAATGTACAAACCCAGTCCGAGCCCGCTCTCTTCCGGGTCTTCACCGCCGGAGCGCCTGAACTGTTCGAATAAAGCATCCTCGTCCTCATCCTTCAGTCCCGGGCCCTGGTCGTCGACCCAGAATTCAATGCCGCTGTCAGCACCCGGCTGTGCCTCGATCCGGATCGTACTGTCCGGCGGTGCGAACTTGCTGGCATTGACCAGCAGATTGACGGCCACCTGGATAAGCCGCTGTTCGTCGCCCCACAGTACCGGCAGTCGACTCGGTATTTTCACGTCCAGGGTCTGACCGCGTTGATGGAGGAGCGGTTCGATCAGCTCGCGGGCCGCGTTGACGACGTCCCCGAATTCTACGTCCTGCCGCCGAATGGCCAGCTGCCCCGCTTCGATCCGCACGCTCTCCAGCAGGTTGTCGATCAGCCAGGTCAGACGCTGCACACCCCGCTCGAGTGAAAACACCAGCTGACGTTGCTCGGTCGACGACATTTTGCCGAGTCCGTCGCGCAATAATTCAATCGAAGCCAGTTGCGCCGCCAGCGGCGTACGGAATTCATGCGAGATGTTGGCGAGCACGGTATCCCTCGAGCGGCGGACGGCCTCGAGTTCCGTCTCATCGCGCAGGACCTGAACCTGCATGCCGTCCCCTGGCGCGGCGCTTGCGATGACGACCCGACGTTTGCGCCCGCGCACCGGTTCGATCTGTTCGACCGCGTCGGCCGCGCCCTCGCGGCGTGCTTTCAGGATCGGGCAGGCGTGTTCGCAGGGTCGACGCCCGGCCGCGTCGCGGGCGGGTTTCAACAGGTCGCCGCAAAACTGCCCGACTGCGTCGGCAGATGACACATTGAGCAACTTTTCGGCCTGCGGATTCATGAACCGGATGCGGCGCGCGTCGTCCACCGCATACACGCCCTCCACGATGCCGCCCAGGACCGCTTGCGCCTCGGCTTCCCGCTGCCGCAACTCGCCCGTCAACTCCACCAGGTTGCGGCGCATTTCCTCCATGGTGTTTGCGAGCGCGCTCAATTCCTTGCCGCCCGCCGGTGGAATGGCGGCGGACAGGTCGCCGGATCCCAGGCGCCGCGCGGCACCCGTGAGACGTTGCACGCCGCCGATCCAGTGACGCCCGATCAGAATGCCGCTGGTCGTCGCAAGCAGTGATATGACGATTGCGACGATCAACATTTTGCGCACTATTTTTTCAACCGGTTTCATGACAGCGCTGGCCGGCAGTATGGCCTGTAACAGCGCGACGGTTTCACCCGTCGATGCCGCAACCGGCAGACTCGCCGCATAGGCGTCCAGCGTGTCGAGATGATCGGCAACGGGTTCGCCGCGTGCAATTGCGTCCGAGTTGAGAACCGAGAATGCGCCTTCGCCTGCTGCGTACGACGCGTAGTCGACGACACGAATATCGAGTCCTGCGCGTTCGCTCAGTCGCATCGCGAACCGCTCGTTCATTTTGCGAATGGCGAAAACAGTCGCATTTTCGTTTTCCAGCACCTGTGATTCCGCGCCGCCCACGGCAAGTCCCGGAACGGCGCCTGTCACCATAAAGCGCTCGCCCTGCTCGGCCGCAGCGGTCAGTATGATGTCCCAGGCCACATCGACTCCGGTACCGGCGACGAGTTTGCCGTCCCGCGCCACCGCGCAGCCGTCCAGTGCAGCGCCGTCGCAGTATCGCGCCAAATAGGGCGGGAGCGCGTCAGTGCCACCGCTCTTCAACAAACGCAACAATGTCGGGCGTTCACCGAGTACCTGGGCGCCGGTCAGCAGATCCTCCGTGCTTTGACGAATGGCTTCCTGGGCTGCCGAGATCCCCAGTTCGACGCGCGTCAGCCCTTCCGCTTTGGCAAGGTCCCGCAACATCCGCACGCTGACGACGGACACCGCCGCCACGGCCAGAAAGACCAGCACTGCCGTCGCAATTGCAAGCCAACCGGCTAATCCGGGCGCGTGCATTTTCATAAGTCAGACTGCTTTCAGTCAGGCCGGCTGGCGCTGCCGCGAACTGAAGGTTTCGATCGCCGCTTTGACCAGGAGCGTCAGAACCGCCAGCAACATCAGCAACGATGCGACGGCAAACGCGCCGACAAGATCGTATTCGTTGTACAGAATCTCGACCTGCAACGGCATGGTCGTTGTTTGTCCGCGTATGTGACCGGAAACGACGGCCACCGCGCCAAATTCGCCCATCGCCCGCGCATTACAGAGAATAATGCCGTACAACAGCGCCCAGCGCACCCCGGGCAAGGTTACCCGGAAGAAAGTCATCCAGCCATTGGCTCCGAGACTGACGGCGGCCTCCTCCGCGTCGCGGCCCTGCATTTGCATCACCGGAATCAGCTCGCGCGCAACGTAGGGAAAAGTCACCAACATTGTGGCAAGTACGATACCGGGAAACGCAAACACGATGGAAATATCGTGCTTGTCAAGCCAGGGGCCGAACCACCCTTGCGCGCCGAACATGAGAATAAAGACGAGTCCGGCCACGACCGGAGACACGGAGAATGGCAGGTCGATCAGCGTTACCAGAAACTGCTTGCCGCGAAATTCGAACTTGGCAATGGACCATGCGGCAGCTACACCGAAAATGGTATTGAGGGGTACCACAATCGCCGCCGTCATCAACGTCAGTTTGATCGCCGCGATCGCATCCGGTGTCAACAACGCGGCCTTGTAGACGTCCATACCCTTCGAGAACGCGTATCCCAAAACCGACGCGACAGGAATGATGAGGATCAGCGCGAGGAACGTCAATGACGTACCGATCAGGACGAGCCTCATCGGGCGGCTCAGGTCCTTCGACGCCGCTCGCTGTTCCAATGCCGTCGCGGTCGTCATCAACGCCGTCCCGTGTGGCGGCGTATGCGCCAGCCGTTCAGGGCATTGATGGTAAGTAACATGACAAAGGACATGCACAGCATCACTAGGCCCAAGGCAGCGGCGCCCAGATAGTCGTACTGCTCCAGCTTAATGACGATGAGGAGCGGTGTGATTTCGGTACGCATTGGGAGATTGCCGGCGATAAAGATCACCGAGCCGTATTCACCGATTGCCCTGGCCAGGGCCAGTGTAAACCCGGTGGCAAGCGCGGGTACGATCGTGGGCATGATGACCCTGCGGAATACCGTCCAGCGGCTGGCGCCCAGCGATTCGGCGGCCTCTTCCAGGCTTGCTTCGACTTCTTCCAGCGCCGGCTGCACCGAGCGCACGACAAACGGCAGCCCGATGAGCGTCAGCGCCACGACGACACCGACCCAGGTATAGGCGACCTGGATTCCGATGGTCGTCAGCCACTGCCCGATCCATCCCTTCGGACCGAACACGGTCGCGAGCGCAATGCCGGATACCGCGGTCGGCAAGGCGAACGGCAGATCGATGATGGCGTCGATGATGCGTCGACCCGGGAAACGGTAACGGACCAGCGACCAGGCGATTATCAGGCCAAAGAATGCGTTCAGGGTCGCTGCAAGCAAGGAAGCACCGAAACTCAATCGGTAACTTGCGAGCGCGCGCGGTTCGGTTGCGATCCGCCACAGCTCCGACATCGGCAAACTGCCCGCTTTGAATATCAGTGCCGCGATCGGAATCAGCACAATCAAACTCAGGAATGCGCCGGTAATACCGATGGTGAGGCCGAAACCGGGCAGCACACTGGGTTGCACCCATGTTTTTTGCGGTGTCATTTTTCTTGATGGAACGTCAGAGAGCGCGCGCCAGTGCTTCCGGGCGAAAATCCGGCAATACCGGCCTGCTTTCGACATCGCTACGCGCGGAAGTCAGGAGCATGGCCGCGCAAGACTGCAGCGCCGTCAGGTCCGCGAGCCCTTCGACGAGGCCGCTGCCGCTCGCGGTCGAAGTCATTCCGACCAGCAGCAAGGTCGGAACGGAAGCTTGCAGCCGCCCCCTGAGATCGTCGACGACGCTGCCGCGAAATGATTCGGTTCGTACGTCCACACCGTGCATGCGGAGTGAAGTTTCACGGATGTCCAGCAGATCGCGATAACGGCTGCCATACAAGAATCGTTCGTCAGCCGGCACCAGCAGCGTGGCATCGACGTTCATGTGTCGAAGCAGACTGCCGGCGGCGCTCAACGCGCCGTCGCGCGCCGGGCGCGACGGCTGAGTATAGATCAACAGGCGTTGCACGGGCCGGTCGCGATTGCCGATCGCGAGCACCTGGCAGGCTCCTGCCTGTAACAGGCTGACGGCCCCAGACAGGTCCTGTCCCTCTTCCAGCGCAACGACCGGCAACCCGGATAACGGCGGCATAGCGCCGTCGCCCCGTGCAACATGCAACGACGGCGCAATGTGCATGCGCTGCGCGAGGTCGCGCACCAGCTTCGAATTCCTGATCCGCTCTCCGGCTTCATCGCTGGATGCGATCAGTCGCAGGCTGCTGATCCGGGTCGACAGTGTGTGTATGCGTTTTACGCCGATCATCATCTTCTGCCCGATCCTCAGAGGCGCAACTTCCGAATCGCGTGCATTGCGTGAGGCCTCGATGATGAATTCGGCCGCATCCGGAGTCAGCGCGCTTTGCAATCTCCCACTCGCCGTTACTGCGAGACGAATCCGTTCCAGCGAACCGACGAACTCCACCTCGGTGACCTTTGCAGAGCCGATCGGGTGTGCGGACGGCCGTACACTGTCGTGTGCGATGGAAATGTCCTCCGGCCGAATGACAACGGTTGCCTCCGTACCATTCGGAGGCACGACACCCGAATGCCGATTGGACGAAAAGACCGAATCGCCGATTCGTACTCCGCTCTGATCATGGTGACCGAGCAAAAGATTGGCGGCGCCCAGGAACGTTGCCACGAAGCGCGTTTTAGGCCGCGCGTAGAGAACGCGGGCCTCACCGACTTCCTGCAACCGTCCCCGGTCCATAACGCCGATCCGATCGGCCATGGTGAAAGCTTCTTCCTGATCATGCGTGACCAGGATGGTCGTTATGCCGACGGCGCGTTGAATCTCCCGAATGGCGCGACGTAATTCATCGCGGATCTTTGCATCCAGCGCCCCAAAGGGTTCGTCCAGCAACAGCACGCGCGGTTCGTGTGCCAGGGCGCGCGCGACAGCAACCCGTTGTTGCTGGCCACCGGATAGTTCCGCCGGCAGGCGATTGTCCATGCCTTCCAGCGCCACGAGCTGCAATAACTCTGCCCGGCGCCGGCGGCGCTCTTTTGCAGGTACGCGTCGGGCCCGTAACGCAAACTCGATGTTGTCGCCAATCGTCATGTGCCGAAACAGCGCGTAATTCTGGAAGACAAAACCCACCTCGCGGTCCTTTGCGCTGACGCTCGAAACATCGCGGCCGCGAAGCACAATACGGCCGTGATCGATCGTCGTAAGCCCGGCAATCGCTCGAAGCAGCGTGCTCTTGCCGCTCCCTGACGGCCCCAGGAGCACGAAGAACTCCCCTTCGGCGATATCGACAGTGACGTCGTTGACGGCAGCCGCGCCATCGTAATGCTTTGAAATTTGTTCCAGTACTATCGACATGGTCATCCCATCGCATCAATGCGTTGATCCCATCCCTGTGCATGCTAAGCGCGGGCGGTTACCGAGTCGGTCTCAGGCCGGTTACGCGGCAGTGACATTTCGCGGGACTGCATTGTGTAGATTCGATTCAGAATGCCTGCTGCAGACGCACGAACAATACTTTTTCGTCGGGCCGGTCGCCTGCGGGCGCACCGCCCTCGAACGAGCTTTGCTGATAGACGAACGAAGCTTTCAAGCCCTCGATCGGCCGCCAGTTGACACCGGCGCCCCAGGTGTCGGCGGTCCGCACGGCGATCACGGGGTTCGCGAACGAGGTCTCCCCCGCGGCAAAGGCATCGTCATCGATGGAAAGGCGGCTGATGCGCGCGACCAGCTGTACCGCACCGACCGCCTCCGGATCGCGGAAACCGGCTTTGTCTCCGGTCAGGAACCATTCTCCGGTCACCTGCCAGGCGTCGTGGTCGAGCGTCGCGCCGCGATCCAGCCCGCCGGCTATCCGGCGCACGTCCTGACGTACCCGCGCCCACTCGCCCATGAGGCCCAGTGAGCCGCTGTACCAGTAGAACTGCGGCGACAGGCGCAGGCGCTCGCCGTCGGCAAACGTGCCGTCGCCCCCGATGCGATACGCGAATACCGTGTTCTGGCCGGGAGACCTGTACCCGGACAGGAGCGGTGTGACGCTCGCGCCGTCGGTACCGCCGTAACTCGCGCCGAAGCCGATGCCGAATACCGATGTGCTCTCGGACGAACCGAAATGCTCGGCGAACAGGCGCAACGCGATTTCCTGATTGCCGTCGTCATCCTGATCGCCGGATCGTCCGTCGTCGACACCATTGAAAAATCCGGCTGCCCACTGCAGGCGCGCGCTGCCGCCGGAAAGCTGCACGCCGACGTCGCGATTCGGGAGGAGCTCTGTAACATACGAACGCTCGACCATCCGCAGGCTGTTGGAAGATTGCAGACGCTCGAGACCCACCGGCGCTTTGAATTTTCCGGCGCGCAATATGACACCGGCACCGAGTGTCGTGTCGACATACGCGTCGATCAATTGTGATTCGCCGCCGCCGAAGTCCGGCATCAAGCGAAACGCAATCCGTTCGCCGAACTTACCTTCGAACGAAGGGCGTACTCGCCGCAGCAGCCATTCGCTGTCGTCATCGGGCGCCGAGTCGTCGAAGAACCAGCGGCCGTCCATGTGCACGAGGCCGCGTAACCGCAGTTCCCAGGCGCCATCCGCAGAGCTCACGGCGAAGCCGTCACCGCCGGCGTCGACAACCGCCGACTCTTGCGCCACAGCCGCAGAAGCCACCAATGCCAGCGCGGCCATGCCGGCGCGGGCCGAAGTTCCGATATTCATTGTTGTTGTCCTTCTTGGCTATTGCAGATAGATCTGATCGAAGAGGCCGCCGTCGTTGAAGTGTTCTTCCTGCGCCTTGTTCCAGCCGCCGAACACGTCTCCGATCGTGAACAGGCGAATCTCCGGATACTGTTCACGGTAGCGCGCACTCACTTCCGGGTCGCGTGGACGGTAATAATGCTTGGCAACGATGTCCTGCCCGACCGGCGAATACAGATACTCGAGATACGCTTTCGCCACGGCACGGGTTCCCTTCCGGTCGACCACGGTATCGACTAAGGCAACCGTCGGCTCGGCTAAGATACTGATCGTTGGTACGACGATCTCCAGTTCGCCCTCGCCCATCTGGGCGATCGCCAGTAATGCTTCGTTTTCCCAGGCAAGGAGAACATCGCCGAGTCCGCGCTGTACAAAGGTGTTCGTAGACCCACGCGCGCCCTGATCGAGCACGGGCACGTGACGGTAGAGTTCGCCCACGAATGCCGCGGCCTTTTCCTGTGCCTGGGCGAGTTCCGCTTCCGGTACGGAGTCGAGGCGGTCCAGACCGCCCAGTTCGCGGTCCAGCACGGATCCCCAGGCCGCCAGGTAGTTCCAGCGCGCACCGCCCGAAGTTTTGGGATTGGGCGTTATGACCTGTACGCCTTCTTTCGCGAGATCCGACCAGTCGCGAATATTCTTCGGGTTCCCGCTGCGCACGAGGAAAACGATCGTCGAGGTATAGGGCGCGCTGTTTTGTGGCAGGCGGGACTGCCAGTCCGGATTCAGGCGGCGACTGTGCATGCGGATCGCCTCCACGTCGTATGCCAGGGCCAGGGTCACCACGTCGGCGTCGAGCCCATCGATGACCGAGCGGGCCTGGCTGCCGGAACCGCCGTGCGACATCTGTACGACGACCTCGTCGCCGGTCTGCTCGCCCCAGTATTCGGAAAACTTCTCGTTGAATTCCCGGTACATTTCGCGTGTCGGATCGTAGGACACATTGAGTATTTCGACCTCATCCGCGGACACCCGGCTACCGACCGCAATAGACAGGGGAATGAGAATAACCAGGACCAGAATGGAACGCCGAATGTTCATGCAATTCTCCAAAGGTAGGGAGCAATGCATGCTACGGCCGGCCGGTAACCGTGTCGGTATTCGGCCGGTGACGTTTCAGTTATGAAATGATGGCTTGCATTCCAATGCCGCCGGCAGCCGTCACCAGCACCACCAGCCACGCCGGAAGTTTCCAGAGCACGAGCATGAGTAACGCAACCAGTGCCAGCCCGAGATCGGCCGGCGCACGTATGGCACCGGCCCAGACCGGGCCGAACAGCGCGGCCAGCAGGAGACCGGTCACGGCGGCGTTGATGCCGGACAATGCCGATTGCATGTGTTTCCGGCGCCTGAACGCTTCCCAGAACGGAAGTGTTCCATAGACCAGCAAAAAGGAGGGAAGGTAAATTGCCGTGAGACAAATGAGCGCGCCGCCCCAGCCGCTCGGCGGGTGCTCCATCACCGTTCCCAGGTATGCAGCAAAGGTAAAGAGCGGTCCCGGCACGGCCTGCGCCGCACCGTAACCCGCCAGGAACAGGTCCTCCCGGACCCATCCGGGTGGCACGACTTCCGATTGCAGCAAAGGCAGGACGACGTGCCCTCCGCCGAACACCAGCGATCCCGACCGGTAGAAACTGTCGATGAGTGCCAGTGCTCGATCCGGATGCCAGGCCGCGAGCATTGGCAAAACCATCGACAAAACGAAGAACAACGACAACGCGAGTACGCTGCCGCCGCGGTGCGCCGTGACAGACAGCGGCTGACGATCCTCGCTATCCGAAACCGGTAGGAAAGCCCAACCGGCGATGCCGCCGCCGATGATCACTCCTGCCTGCGCGAGCGGCGTTGGCGAGAACCAGACAACGATGGCAGCAAGCACTCCGATGGTGACGCGCGGGACACTGGCCCAGGTCGTCCTGGCCATGGTCCAGACCGCCTGCGCGACCACCGCGACCGCGACAACTTTGAGTCCATGTAACCAGTCCTGCCTGGCAACCTGATCGAAAGCGACCACACCGTAACCGAACGCAATGAGTATGAGCGCAGACGGCATCGTAAATGCCAACCAGGCGGCCAACCCACCGCGGATTCCGGCGCGCAGTATGCCGATGCCGATGCCTGCCTGGCTGCTGGCCGGCCCCGGCAGAAACTGGCAAAGGGCCACGAGATCCGCGAATTCGCGCTCGCCGATCCATTTCCGTCGCGACACGAACTCTTCGTGAAAATAACCGAGATGCGCGATGGGGCCGCCGAACGACGTCAGGCCCAGCCGCGAAAAGACCAGCAATACGGACAGCAACCGATGTTCGTGCACTGCAGGATCAGGTGAATACAAGGTGGTGGCGCCCCGACCATGATTCGAACATGGGACCCCCAGATTGGGAATCACCAGTTTCAAATGGCGTAACTATTAATTATTACACGCTATTCAGTTTGTCGAGTGTCCAACGATCTCAGGGAAATCAAGTCTCACAACGTCTACGTAAAGTTCATATCCAGCCTTGATGAGAGCCAACAAGAAGCGATGACCGCCTGGCTCAAGGAAGGGAAGGAGGGGTTCTACTACCGTACCGCGGAACACAAGCAAGGCGCGGGTATTGAGTCGCAGCAGTTTCGCACCCGCAGAGCGTTGTACTTCTCCGGGTGTCGTAACTCGAATAGCTCCACCGGCGTCGTTACTTTCTCAGCGACACCCTCCGCCAAGTCATACGCCGGATAAAGGGCGTGGCGATGATTGGTGCTTTCGCCACATGCGAGCGTGATAACGTCGGTAACTGTCTGTCGATCTGCCGTTGTGTGAAACGATTCGCTGTCGAATTCCTCGATCAGCTCACCCGGTTCGGCGTGTGGCACCGTGTCTATCGGCCGATCGCCGAGTCGGAGGCCGCGGCCGAGCTCACCCGCAGCCGGGCCAGCGGGCGGGAGGCGCAGGTCCTGCCGTTCAGCCGCTTGTTAATTATCGACGCCTCAGATGATGCGGGAAAAATTAACGCAGCCGCCAGGCTGAATAAGGAATCTCGCGCTCGCTGCCGGTCCCGATCGTCCTGCCGGTGTGGCGTCCCAAAATCAATTGTCCGGGAATGTCGCAACCACCCAACAAACGAGAGGATTGGCAACCTTTCGGTATGATAGATGTACACCAGGGATGAGGAATTCCACGCTGCCCACCCAGACGAAGGCGCCGAGGCATTGCGGCTGGTAATACGCCTTGACCTCCGGCCCAACTTCTACGCATGTCCAGCGTCCTAATAGGAGGAGATTCTGATTTACGTTTTCGTGGTGGCCGAAAATCATTCCCAGCGGGATCTTGCCAAGCTGAACCTCACCGAAACGGGCGCAGTACGTCGAGCCGCCTGGCGGGTTGGGGGTCAGGAGGGGCCAGAGCTTGTTATATAGATCCAAACGGGGCCATCCGATCTCAAAGTTGACGAGATCGAATTCCTTAAGCACTTGGACATGGAGGTCGCCGTTCTCGTCCCTGTACTCCCTTTCCAGCCTACAGGGAGCATACATGTGAGAATATGGCTCGTTGGGTGTGACGAGTTCTAGCTCGCAGTTACCAAACGCGACGTCGGTTCCTACAACGAGATCCGTATCGCGTTCTATGGCGGCGGACGCCATTCCGGCTGTGCATATTGACCATGACAATGTGACTATGACGAATAGGGTCTTCGTGTGTGTTCTCATCGCGGCTTCCCCCGTGCTGCACAAACCGTATCGATGTGGTTTACGACGTCGACACCGGTGCTCTCGAACGAGCTCTTTTGTTCTGCGATACGGAAATGGAAACCCTCTTTGTCCTCCTCGAGCCAGGCGGTCATCGCGTTTCGCTGGCTTTCGTCGAGTTCCGACATGAACTTTACGTAGGCATTGTGAGACTTAACTAGCCAGAGGTCTTCAACCTGGTCGAGTCTGTGGTACAGGCCCTCCTTGGCTCGCAGCGCTTCAGGGCCGCAGACCATCGTATCCCAGACCTTGTCGTACTCTGAATCCAGCTCGTCGGCGGCAGCCACCATTCGGGAAAGAAAGGCTTCCGCGGCTTCATTGGAGTCGATGTGCATGTACTTTTGAACAAGCCAGAGTGCGATGTCCCGATTCCACTCAGCCGTTGACCTGATGGAGCGCACCTCGTGGGCGAGCATGACGTAGTCCGGTGCCTCGGATCCGCGATATTCCTTGCGAATTTTCTCGACGCTACGCGCCGGGGGGTCGGCATGCGCCAGGCTGGTCATAGCCAAGGTGACGATGGTTACTGCGATCAGGCTTGGACTTTTCATTATTAACTACCTCCATTCTTGCGGTTGGTTCGCTAGCGGCCAGCGGCAATTTTGTTCGTTCGTATGAAAATCAGACCACCTTTCTAAGCAAGATTCAACAATTGCGAATTATGTTCAGTTTTGCCGCTAATTGCCCCGCGCGCGAGCGCCGTCGCACTCGTCGAGATCTGTGCGTTCGGCGAGGAGTCGCCCGTCCAGGTCGCCGGCACTGTCATCCACGAGCTTGCACACGTGGTCGCAGGTTTCGACCCCGGCCATGGCGCGGACTGGCGGAAGGCCTGCGCCCGCCTCGGCCTGCGGGGTGCGCGCCGGTGGCCAGAGCTACATGCTGGCGGCATTCCGCTCAGACATCCGGTGCCGTGTTGGCAAGTTGGGCGGTCCTGCCGATGGTCATCCGAACGGCTGGCCTGTGATCTGTGGCAAGCCCGTGCGCCCGGCGCCGCGTCCGTGCCCGATGGGCATCGGCACGCGCGGCGGCAAGAGCCGGGGCAAGGGCAGCGGCTCGCGGCTTCGCAAGTGGACCTGTGAGTGCTGCGCGCCGATCGCTGCGCCGGCGAACTCGATGCAACGTGCAACCGATGCGAAACCGCGTTTAAACGCGCCGACTGAGAGGGCAGTCCGATGACAGCGTACGAAGTGAAGGGAGGAGGGATTCGGCAGGGATGCCGAGTCCCGTTTACGGATCCCGGCTATACGGCGCCATCTCCAGAGGAGATCCGCGAGGCGCTGCGCTTGGGCTCGCTTACTGGATCCGCCGCCGGCGACCTTGTGGGCGTTACCGGCCGCACGGTGCGGAAGTGGACAGGCGGCGAGCGCGAGGTCCCGTATTCAGCCTGGCGTTTTCTGCTGATCGAGATCGGCCTGGCGCTCGAGGGTTCGCACGCTAAAGAAATCTGAAAAGTCCCTGTAGTACGCAATGCATTCCTCGGCGAATTGCTCGATATCGAACGACCTTACGCCTCGTAAACTCCAAGTGTAGTGGTCAAGTGATTCCGGACACTTTTTCATATTCCATCGGTGTCGTGTAGCCGAGCGTCGAATGCAGACGCTTCGAGTTGTAGTACACCGCCACATATTCGCGCACGTCCGCGATGGCTTCCTCACGAGTGCGGTATAAACGATCGCCGGTCCACTCGCCACTCGCGTTTCAGGCTGCTGAAGAAGCGCTCCACCGGAGAATTATCCCAGCAATTCCCTTTGCGGCTCATGCTGCCGATCATGCCGTGTTGTCTCAGCAATGCTTGGTAAGCATGTCTGGACTCAAGGAGTCGTCGTAACACTGGTTGTCGAAGTGATTATAAATGATCTTGCAGAGCCTCGGCAGGAGTTCTCCAACCAAGTGCTTTCCTCGGCCGCGTATTCAATGTCGCAGCGACTGCATTGAGTCTCTTTCGCCGTAAAGCGACTGAGGTCAGTGCCCTTTGGAAAATACTGCCTTAACAGCCCGTTCGTGTTTTCGTTTGTCCCACGTTGCCATGGACTGTGCGGATCGCAGAAATAGATTTGGAGGCCCGTTTCGAATCGAAGCTCATCGTGACGCGCCATCTCGGCGCCCTGATCCCAGGTCAATGAACAGCGAAGCTGTTCAGGCAACGTGCGTATCGAAGAGGCAATGGCGTCCCGCACCGCTTCGGCGCCATGCCCTGCCAGTGCCGGTCCGTTCTTCACGCGGGGCTCATTATCATAGCCGTCGAGCCTTGGCAGGTGGAGCAACATGGTAAAGCGCGTGGTGCGTTCGACAAGCGTGCCAATGGCTGAGCGCTTGAGTCCGATGATTAAGTCTCCTTCTCAATGTCCCGGCACCGCCCGATCTTCTACTTCCGGCGGCCTTTCGCTGATCAGCAACTGCGATGGCACGAACTTGCCAAGGTACTCTCAGTGCGCGGCCGGTGCGAAGACAAGCGACCAGCTCTCGGCGGAGTGCTCCGCGCCCTTGTACGTACAGCGCCTGGTAGATTGCTTCGTGGGAAATACGCATCGATTCGTCATCCGGAAATTCAATCGGTAGCCGGCGCGCAATCTGCTCCGGGCTCCATGCTTTCGCCCATCGACGGTCGGCGCGCCGCCCGTGTCGCCGGCCGTTCCACGTCGCCGCCCGGGGCCCTGCGATCGGACGACCGTCCGCCGTACACACATCGCCAGCAAGGCGTTCTTCCACCCAGGTCCGCAGCGCCTCGTTCTTGGCGAGCTTGGCCACCTTCGGCCTTCGCGCACATCGGTCAGCGTGCCAC
>JBOHZD010000200.1:0-9400 GCA_050738315.1 Woeseiaceae bacterium | reverse complement strand
CGGGGGTGCTTGGTCCGCTCCCACCGTTCCGAATGCCGGCACGGGTCGGAGCAGGGGCGCTACCCGGGGGTGTTCCACCCAGCGAGTTCCCCTGTCCGAGCGACTGGAACATCCCCGGGTGGCGCCCCTGCTCCGACCCGTGCCGGCATTCGGAACGGTGGGAGCGGACCAAGCACCCCCGCTCCAAGCTCCGCGTGCAGCAAAAACCTCCTCGCTCAGACTCCGCGTGCAACAAGCCATCAAGGTGCCTCTGATTGCCGCGTGCAATCGGTGATCGGGTAAGCTATCGGCTTATGTCCGAAACCGGCCTTCGCAATGCACCTAACGAGGACACGTTCGCATCGCCGTTGGTGATTGCAGTGACCGGGCACCGGGATCTCGTGGCGGACGAGGTGCCGGGCATTCGCAGCAGGGTGCGGGATCTGTTCCGGGAACTCGTGGAGCGTTATCCGGAACGTAAGCTGCAGCTGTACTCGCCACTGGCGGAGGGTGCGGATCGGCTAGTCGCCGAGGAGGCGTTGAGCCTTGGTGTGGAACTCCACGTCGTTTTACCGATGCCGGAGGAGTTATACCTCCGCGACTTTTCGAGCCCCGAATCGAAAGCCTGTTTCAGAGCACTGGCCGATCGCGCTGCCGGGTGCTGCGCACTACCGTTCGCCCGCGGCGTCGGTGGTGACGAGGTTGTCCGCTCTGAAAGAGCGCGCGGTATACAGTACGCACAACTGGGCGTCTTCCTCTGCGCGCATTGCCATATCCTTCTTGCGCTGTGGGACGGCAAGCCGTCCACGCAACTCGGCGGCACCGGGCAGATCGTCCGGTTTCACCATGACAACATCATGCCGGGGTTCTCCGGCGCGACTGTTGCCAGCCAGCAAATGCTGGTCGATGACGAAAGCGACCTCGTCTATCACATCGTGTGTTCGCGCGATCGGCCCGGCGGCGCACCCCGTCCCGATCTCCAGCCGCTCGACTGGTGGTGGTTTACGAAAGACCGCGAACACCCGCTCAGCAAGGAATTGCCGAGGCAACATCAGTTGATCTTCCGCCGCAGCGGCGAATTCAGCGAGGATTCGCTCCGTTATTCAGCGCAGATCGATCGCGATAAATATCCGTTGCTGAATGACCGCGAAACGGAATTCCTGCCCCCCGGAATCGACAACATCAATCGCCTGTTTTGCATTGCGGACTGGCTTGCCATCCATTTTCAGAAGCGAACCCTGCTCAGTCTTCGCACCACCCATTTACTCGCATTCCTGATGGGCTTCATGTTCCTGCTGTATGACGATCTGCGGGCCTGGCAGTACCTCATGTATGCGTTTCTGTTTTTCTTTGTAATTGCAGCAACGGTACAGATTGTGGCAAAAAAGCAGGGCTGGCACCGGAAATATCTGGATTACCGCACGCTGGCCGAAGGCTTGCGCGTGCAGTTCTATTGGGCCGCGGCCAGCGTGACCAACGACACGGTGTCGAAATACACACACGATCATTTTCTACAGTCGCAAGACCCGGAACTCGGATGGATCCGCAACGTGATGCGCGTTGCCGGCACGCGCTGCGATATGGAATCGGCCAGCCATCCCGAGGGCGTCACGTTTGCGATTCGCGAATGGATCGGCGACGCCGCGAGCGGTCAACTGGGCTATTTCCGCAAGAAGTCCATCGAGAGGATCGCAAGGAACCGCAACACCGATCGACTGGCAAGATTCAGTTTGCTCGCCAGTGTCGCGGTGGTAGGCGTGATGATCATCGCCGGGTCCGGATTGCCGAACTCGACGCTCAGCCTCCTGCAGGTATTCATGGGGACGACGCTGCTGCTGTTCGGCGTGCGCCAGGGTTATGCACACAGTACCGCGGAAAAGGAACTGATCAAGCAATACGAATTCATGCTGCGGATTTTTCACAACGCCCGCCGACGGCTCGATCACGCCGACGACGATATGGAACGCCGGCAGATCCTGCGGGCCCTCGGCGGCTCGGCACTCGACGAGCACGCGGAATGGATCCTCATGCATCGCGACCGCTCGCCCGACCAGGGCGAAATCTGGCGCATGGGCAGTTAGCAGGGAGAACTGACGCAGAAATCTCTGTCCAAGGCCGTCGTTGCACGCCGGCATGACAGCGTCAATAACCATAAATCCCGGGGGATCGTTCATGCAACACCCGCCGGGGCACCGTCGGCGACAGCGCCGACGCGCTGTACCGAACGCTGGCTCTTATATCCGATGCCAGCCGGGAGGCATTGCGTGTGTACGCCTACTCCAGCCTGGCGAGCGACGAGGACCTGCGTGTAGCCAAAACGCAGGAAAGGAAGCAGCTCGGCGACATCATGTTTGCGCGCTTCACGGAGGCGACAGCCTGGCTTCAGCCGGAGATTATCGATACGGGACGCGAGGTGATCGATTCCTATTTAAACGAGGACGAACGGCTGCTGAAGGAACGGGACCAGTAATGGCCGTCGCCAAGCTGCGAAACTACGAATTCTGCCCCGGCACCAAACTACGAGTTAGTCGGCGATGCGCGCGCCGATGATTTCTACCGGGCAAGCTCCGCCGGCGGTAAAGGGGCCGAGACCGGTACGGACGCTGACGACCTGGCCGGCCGCGATGCGGCCGCCGATACGGCGGTCGACGCGTCGGGGCACTCCGGCCTCGTCGCGGAATTGAATCGCGAGGCGGACGTCGCCGATCGATACTGTCGTATTGTTCTTGACGGAGACAACCAGTTCGCCGTTGCTGCCCGCGTCGCAGCGCTTCAGCAGGTAAGCGGACGGGTTTTCCGCCAAATCCAGTCGCACCAGCGAAGCGCGCGCGGCATCGGCAGCGGGGCCCTGGCCACCTGCCACGACCTTGAAATGCTCGATCGCCGCAGCCCGATCACCATGCTCGGCGGCGATCCGGCCGAGGCCGAGATGGGCCGGCGCGGTCGGCAGGTAATTGAGACTCTTCTGCAGATCCCGAACCGCAAGATCGTCATCACCGAGTTCTTCGTACAAAAGCCCGCGCTTCAGGTAGTAATAGAAAAAATCGTCGCGGCGCTCGATCGCCTCATCGAAACTGGTGACGGCCTCCTTGTACTGCTCGTTGGCGATGCGTGCGTCGCCGCGTAACGCGTAAAAATGACCTTCCCCCGGGAATATGCGGATGGCCTCTTCCGCTTTCTTGCTGGCCAGCTCGATGTTTTTGTCCGCCAGCGCTGCACGGCCTTCGTCGTAAGCCTTGTACGCAGGCGCAATCTTGCGCGTTTCTTCCATCGCGGCTTTGTACCGGTCGGCGCCCGTTGTGCCACCCGGCGGCAGGCTCGCCGCCATCGCTATGTTCGCTTCGACGCGCGCCTGTGACGGCGGATGACTCGCAAAGAGGCCCGTCAACCAGTTGCTCTTCTGGCCTTCGCTCAGGCGCACGAACGTTTGCTGCAGTGTCACGGCGCCCTGCGGGTCGTAACCGGCCTCGGACATGTACTGCATGCCATAGTGATCGGCCTCGAGTTCGGCATCCCGCCCGTATTTCTGGCTGACCAGCTGGCCCGCAACATTCGCGCCGCCGACCGCAAGGTTGCCGTAGTCGCTGTCGCTCGTGGCGACCGCCGTTGCCAGGACCAGTCCCTGCAGCAGCATACCGGTCTCCATGCGATTGGCCGTGTGCCCCGCGGCTGCATGCACGATTTCGTGGCCGAGCACCGCCGCGAGCTCAGCTTCCGACTGGAGCTCCGTCAGCAACCCCCGGTTAATGGCGATCTTGCCGCCCGGCAGCGCCCACGCGTTCGGCACCGAGTTGTTCAAAACGACGAACTCGTAAGGCAGGTCCCGGTCGCTGACCGCGGCCAGTTTGTTGCCAACGCCCTGAACGTACTCCGTCAGCGCGGGATCGATGTCGTACTCGCCGCCTTCGGATTGCTGCATGGGTGCGTAGTTCTGGGTGCCCATCTCGATCTCGGAGGACTCGCTGATGATCGAGATTTCCCGCTTGCCGGTGACCGGGTTGACGGCGCAGGCGGTCAACGCGATCAGCATTGCAACAAGGACTGGAATTTGCCGGGTCATGACGTTCATCCTTTGGCTGTGGCATGCGGCGCCTTGACTCATTATATATCGGCGGCCGGGTTGAGGTGATTCGTACCCGGGGTCGCCCGCGTGGCGGGCTCCTACAGGGGCCGGCATCACCATTCCGGGCGGTTTTACTGGTGCTGTTCGATGGTCTTGAAGGCGGGCGACATCTCCTCGATGAAGCCGTCTTCAGTTCTGATCTGGAAATACGCGGCAATGTCTTCCTGGACAGCGAGCGCCATCCCTTCCGACGGACCGAGTACCAGGATTGCAGTCGCCACGGCGTCGGCGTACGCCGTTTCATCGGCAATCACCGTGACGGATGCAAGATTGTGATCGACCGGGCGACCTTCCCGCGCGTCGATCAGATGCGAATAGCGCTTTCCTTCGTATACGAAGTAATTACGATAATCTCCGGACGTCGCCATTGCACGGTCGGTGAGCCGCAATTTCAGTTGTACCGTGCGCCCTGCATCCGTCGGTTTTTCGATACCGATCGACCAGGGTTCCCGCTCGCCGTTGGTGCCGTGCATGCATAGCTCTCCGCCGATTTCGACCAGGTAATTTTCGATCTGCCGCTCGTCGAGTAAGTCTGCCACCCTATCAACCGCGTAACCTTTCGCATACGCGGACAGGTCGATGTACACGTCGGGCCGGTCCTTCTTCAACGCCGGCCGGGAACAATCGGCATGCAGTCGCCGGTACCCGACCCGATCGCGCGCCGCGGCCACCTCGTCAGCCGGCGGCGGCGCGAGCTGCACTGTGGCCGGCCCGAAACCCCAGAGATTCACCAACGGTCCGACCGTAATATCGAACGCGCCACGCGACAGTTCGCTGATGTCGAGAGAAACCTCGACGGCCCCGCAGACACTGGCCGAAACCTCGATCCAGTCCGTGGAACGGCTCGCATTGAATCTTGAAATGTCGGATTCCAGCAGAAAAGTGGACATTGCGTCTTCGACGCGCGCAATCGTTCGGTCGACATCGCCTTGCAGCTGATTCTGCTGCTCGGTCGTCAGCGGCTCCGCGATCGTAACGCTGAACCGTGTGCCCATTGCCGAACCCTGCAACACGTGCTCGTCGCCGGAGCGATCGCTGCCGCAGGCCGCGAGCAGCAAAGCGACCAGAACCGTCGCTGGAAAATTCTGACGCATTTCGGGATCCCGGCGGCAAGGGAGTTCCACTCTAATGGATGCGGCGGCCGGCATCTATTTTTTTGCCACAGGAGGTTGGACACGTGGCGCGTGTGTTTCGAGCGGGTCGCCCTGATGCCGATCGGGTTGCCGGGTTAATCGACGTTTTCGAGGCCGATTTCGAGGTCGATCTCGGCGACCCCCTCGATGCCGCCGGAGAGCCGGTCCCCCGGCGCCACCGGCCCGACACCGGCCGGCGTGCCGGTGAACAGCAGGTCTCCCGGTTCCAGCGTGAAGAGCGTGGACAGTTCCGCGATCGCCTCGGGGACGCTCCAGATGAGCTGGTCGAGGTTGCCGTCCTGTCGAATCTCGCCGTTCACACAAAGCCAGATCCGCCCCCTGGCCGGATGTCCGATCCTTTCGGCCGTCTGGATCGCGGAAAGCGGTGCCGAATGGTCGAACCCTTTCGATGTGTCCCATGGCCGGCCATGCCTTTTGGCCTCCAGTTGCAGATCCCGGCGAGTCAGGTCGAGGCCCGAGGCGTACCCGAAGATGTGCGACTTTGCGTCTTTCGCGGCGATGTCCCTGCCGCCCTTGCCGATCGCAACGACAAGCTCGATCTCGTGATGCAGGTTGTTCGTCCGCGTCGGATACGGCACGGACGCACCGCTGGCGATGACGGCATCGGCAGGCTTCGTGAAATAGAATGGCGGTTCGCGATCCGGATCGCCGCCCATCTCGCGCGCATGCGCCGAGTAATTTTGCCCGATACAGTAGATTCGATGCACGGGAAATGAGGCATCGGTTCCACTGATCGCCACGTGAGGATGTGCAATTTCGAAGATATCGGCCATCGCTGGTTTTTTAAATGAGTAAATACCCGATAATAATGTATGCAGAGATCAGCTCTTGGCAATCGCAATTACCTGCTCTATCTCGCCGGCAACACGATTTCGCTGCACGGCCTGTGGGTTTATCGGGTTGCGCTGGGCTGGCAGGCATGGCAGCTCACGCATTCGGAATTCTGGGTCGGCGTCGTAGCGTTTACACAGTTTTTTCCGATCGTGCTGTTCGGGCCGCTGTTCGGCGTGCTCACAGACCGGATGGATCGCAGGATCGCCTCGATCGCGATCAATGTGATCAGCGCCCTGATCATGACCGTGCTCGCCGCTTTGGAAGTATTGGGCCTGGTCGACATCTACCTGCTGTGCATGCTGTCGCTGGTACAAGGCATTGCCGAAGGCGCGCATACGCCGGCGCGGCTCGCGCTGGTACCCAATCTCGTCCCGCGCCATCAGCTGCAGAGCGCGATGGCGACGAACTCTGTCGTCTTCAATCTGTCACGTTTCGTGGGACCCGCAATCGCCGGCGTGTTGATCGCGCTGTTCGGCGCGGCGTCGGCATTCGCATTCAACGCCTTGTCCTACCTTCCGGTCATCGCAGCGTTGATATTCATCCAGGTTGCGCCGTTTAGACAGAACGAAGCGGCGCGCGGCAACCTGTGGCAAGAGTTGCGCGACGGGATGCGCTATGTCCTTGCGAATCGCTCAATCCGTCTACTGATGGCGCTCGTCGCAATCGCTTCGTTATTCGGCCGCGGTCCACTGGAGTTGTTGCCGGCGTTTGCTGAATCGGTATTCCAACGAGGCAGCACCGGTCTGGCCACATTGACATCGGCGGCCGGCGGCGGCGCGGTGGTCGCCGGCGTCGTGATTTCGCAAGGTTTCATCCGCCTGCGCATCCTGTGGATCGCAATCGCTACTGCAGTCATCGGCTGTCTCATCGTGGTGCTGGGCGTGACAACGCAATTCTGGCTCGGCGTCGCCACCGTCGCGTTACTCGGATTCATGCTGACGTTTTGCGGCGTCAGTGCCCACGTCCTGTTGCAGTCCCTGATCGACGACGAATTGCGGGGCCGGGTCAGCAGCCTGTGGGGAATGCTCGCGTTCGGCGGCACGGCGTTTGGCGGATTGATCGTTGGCGCCTGCGCCAGCCGCTGGGGCCTGACGGTGACCACGGTGACCGTCGGCGCGCTGTGCATGCTGATCACGCTCCGGATGGCAGAGCGTCGGGCCAGGAAGAGTTTATCTGCCGGGTTTGGCGGTCCGCGTTCCGATTTGTAACAATGGCGGCACTGAAGGACAACGTTTTCAATCAGCAAGCAACGGGTGACATCCATTGGCCGCAACAGAATCGCAGATGCTTTCCCTCGGCACCGCCGCGCCCGCGTTTTCCCTGGCGGACCCGAACGGGGCGGTTCATTCGCTCGACGACGCCGGGCATGCGGCGGGCTACCTGATCATGTTCATCTGCAACCATTGCCCGTATGTGAAACACGTTCGACACGAACTTGCGCGGCTCGGGGACGACTATGCGCCTCGCAACATCGCGATTTTTGCGATCAACAGCAACGATTTCGACCAATACCCCGGCGACAGTCCCGCCAGGATGAAGGAAGAAGCCGAGACGCAGGGTTACGGATTTCCTTACCTCATCGACCGCGACCAGAGCGTCGCGAAAGCCTACCGAGCCGCCTGCACGCCGGATTTATTTGTCTTCGATGCCGAACGCCGGCTGGTCTATCGCGGCCAACTGGACGGCAGCCGGCCGTCGAACGACATTCCGGTGACCGGGCACGACCTGCGCCGCGCGCTCGATGCGGTCCTGCGCGGCGATGACGTTCCGCAGGAACAGATCCCGAGTATCGGCTGCAACATCAAATGGCGCCCCGGCAATGCGCCGGAGTGGTTTTGATTTCACGGCGGTCCTGAAAAGCCCTCCCCGCTCCAGCCTCCGCGTGCAACCAGGCATCCTCGAGTGCCGCGACGCTGACTCTCTCAGTCAGCAGTCCATGTTCTGGAACTCGTTCCTGGCGAGGAGCATGGCGGTCAGGAGTTCGCGTTCGGCTGCCGATAGCAATGGATTCCACACGTCGAAGATCAGGATGATGCGCAGCTCGTCGGTGTCGTTCCACGCTTCATGCTCGATGGTGTCGTCGAATACCCAGGCTTCGTTCATACGCCATGGGCGCGTGACGTTGCCGACGCGAAAACGGCAGTCGCCCGGCAGGATCAGCGGCAGGTGCACGATGACGCGCGTGTTGATCGACCCGGTATGCGGCGGAATGGTGGTACGCGCCTCCAGCGCGGAAAACATGGCCGTCGGCGCGAAGCCGGTCTGACGTGCCATGGGCAGCGCTTCGAGCGCAGCGGCGGTCCGCGGGCAGCGCTCGCAGGCCTCGTCCTGCCGCACGCCGTCGCGCCAGAAGAAGAAGGAACTCCAGCGGCGCGAATGGTTGAGTTCACCCCACTGATTGATCGGCGCGCCCGGCGGATAGGCGATGTATGGAGCGAACTTCTCCGTGCCCGTCTGTTCGAGCAGCGCCGCAAGCTCTTCCTGCATCACCGGCGTCGCTGCTTCGAGTTCGGCGAGCCACGGGAAGTACGCGCGGTCATAGAAAGGAATCGCCGGCAGGCGCGGATAGTGCAGCATGATCGGCTGCTGTACGTAGGCATGCGTCTCGCCCGCCAGAATGTCGACACTCTCGTCGAAACGCTCCAGCGATTCTGCGGCATAACGTGCGCGGATGTCCTTCAACCGGTCGAGCAAATGCGCTTTGAGCGCCCTGCTGTTGGTCGCGACTGCCTCGCGCGCGTGCGCCACCGGCGCCGCCATACCCGGCGGCAAATGGTCCTGCGGCGGCGCCACCGCAAGCGCATCCCGGTACATCATCGCGGCCTTGCGCGCCTGCCCCTGTTGTTCGAGCAGCCAGGCCTTGGACAGCAAGGCAAGGAAATTGTACGGATCCAGCACGAGCGCCGTGTCCAGCGACCTGAACGCGGCGCCGACGTCGCCGGCAGCACGATACGCCAGCGCTTTCGTCAGGTGCACCGAAGCGTTTTTCGGCGCCCGTGCCTCCGCCTGGCGCAACAGCTCGAACGCCGCCGGTCTGTCGCCGCGGCGCAAGGCGTCTTCGGCGCCGCGAATCAGCGCCGCGTCACCGGATTGTTCGGTACTGGCCATAGTCCTTCGCATTCTATGACAGGCGGCACCCGGAGTCTGGAGCGGGGAGGTTTTTGCTGCGCGCGGAGCCTTGGGGTGGGGGTGGTTGGTTGCCACGCGGGCGACCGCGTGCAGATTACCGGCACCGGTCGGAGCAGGGGCGCCACCCGGGGCGTTCCACCCAGCGAGTTCCCCTGTCCGCGCGACTGGAACACGCCCGGGT
>JBOHZD010000199.1:0-3415 GCA_050738315.1 Woeseiaceae bacterium | reverse complement strand
CTGCTGCCGTCGAAGAATATTTTCATCTATTATGCGCTCGGCAAGGAGTTGGAGGACCTCGAGCTCTGGGACGAAGCTTTTCGCTACTACGAAATGGCCGGCGAAGCGGCAAAGAGCGTATCTGCATACGACGTCGAGAGGGACCTCGATATCATTGAAACCACGATCAACACCTGTGACGAAGCCTGGCTGCGTTCCGCGAGTGCGAGCGCCGCGCTGCCTGATGAAGAACCCGTACCCATATTCGTCGTCGGACTGCCTCGCAGCGGCACGACGCTGACCGAGAGAATTATCGCGAGTCATTCCCGGGTTTGCAGTATCGGGGAGACGTACTTCCTGCAGACGGCGATTCGCAGGGAAAGCGGTATCGACACCGGCGAGAGCATGAGTCCGGAAATAATCGTGGCCGCAGCAAACGCCAGCGCCGCGAAAATCAGATCGGACTATCTGGCCGCCGTGGGGTATAAGCTCGGCAGCGAACCAATGTTCGTCGAGAAGTTGCCGGAGAACCATCTTTACCTCGGCTTTATTGCGAAGAGCTTCCCGGACGCCCGGATTGTGCACGTCAGACGCAATCCCATGGACTCGTGTTTCGCGATGTTCAAGCAGTCCTGGTTCAGATACGCCTATACGCTGGAGGACGTTGGCCGCTACTATGTCGCCTATGATCGACTCATGTCGCACTGGCGCTCCGTGCTTGGAGACCGGCTGACGGAAGTCGCCTATGAGTCCCTGGTTGCGGAACAGGAAGGCGAAACCCGGTGCCTGTTGGATCGTTTGGGACTGCCCTTCGAAGACGCGTGTCTGCGATTCGAACAGAGCTCCGCACCGAGCGCGACAGCAAGCGCCGTCCAGGTCCGGGAGAAGGTGCATGATCGTTCAGTCGATCGCTGGCGACGATTCGAGGATCAGCTGTCCGGGCTCAGGGAGTATCTGGAAGGGCAAGGCATCGATATAGCGACATAGCCCAAGCTACGGACAAGTCAGAGTATCCCTGGAAGAATATGTCAGCGAATGTCCAGAATCTTGTGCAGGCAGCGCGTGAGTCCGGGAAAGCCGGCCGTTGGGAGGAGGCCGAGCGCCTCTGGAACCAGGTGCTCGCGCTCGATCCGAGGCATTCGCAAGCGCTTTACAGCCTCGGCATTCACGCCTTGCGCAGGCAGGACGGCGACCGCGCCTTGGAGTTGCTGCGCGAAGCCAGAATGGGTGCACCCGCCGATCTCGCAATTCTGATGGCGTCGGCCGCAGCCTTCCGCCTTCGGAGCGACGCAGACGGAGAGCTGGAAGCCGTCGAGGCGGCACTCGCCGCCGACGCCTATTTCCTGCCGGGGCTGCTCGCCAAAGCGAACTGGCTCGAACGCAATCGCAACGCGGCTGCGGCGGCACCGTTTTATGCCGCTGCCCTGAAAGTCGCTCCGCCGGAGCCGCACTGGCCGTCGGCGCTTCGTCCGCAGTTAGGCGATGCACGCAAAGCCGTCGATCGGTACTCGAAGGCGTTGCACGCGCACTTCACGCAGCGGCTCGCGGGCCGGTATGCCGAATTACCGGACGACATCGCCTCGCGCTGGCGGGAGGCCGCAGCCATCGGATCAGGAAGTTCGACGCCGTATTCTTCCCATTGCAACCAGCTCTATGTGCCGAGGCTTCCGGCCATCCCGTTTTTCGATCGGCAACAATTCCCCGCGCTACGTACGGTGGAAGACAAGACCGACGAAATCCGCAATGAGCTGATGGCCGCCCTCGAGGATGACCGGGAGCGCTTCCGTCCGTACATCGCCTATAAGCCGGGCGAGCCGGTGAACCAGTGGAGGGAGCTGAACCACTCGTTGCGCTGGAGCGCCTTCCATCTGTGGCGAGCCGGTGCTCCGGTCACGGAAAACCTGGAGCGTTGCCCTGTAACGGCGAAAGCACTTGCCGATGCGGATCCGGCCGACATCGACGGCATGTGCCCGAATGCGATGTTTTCCGCACTGGCGCCGAAGACGCACATTCCCCCACATCACGGCGAGACGAACGCACGCCTGGTCGCGCACCTGCCCCTGATCGTGCCGGCCGCCTGCCGCTTTCGGGTCGGCTTCGAAGAGCACGCCTGGAACGTCGGCGAAGTCATGGTGTTCGACGACACGATCGAGCACGAAGCCTGGAACGACAGCGACACATTGCGCGTCGTGCTGATTTTCGACCTGTGGAATCCGTTGCTTTCCACTCAGGAGCGCGACATGGTCAATGCCATGGTCAGAGCCGGACGAGAATTCAGCAACAGTTATTGAGTCATCCCGGGGCGAGAGCGACGCTTGTTTAAGAGATGGAGCGGGCGATGCAATACAACGACGTTCTGACGAAAGTCGCGGTCCTGCCTGACTTGCTGGATCCAGCGACCTGCGCCCGAGCGATCACACTTGCCCAGCGCTTCCCGGCGACTGAAGGTCGAGTCGGCACGAGCAATGTCGAGCAGGCGAAAATCCGTCGCTCGCAAATCTGGTTCTTCGATCCGACGCCACAGACGGAGTTCATTTTCACGCCGCTTCGCAAGGCCGTGCAGCACGTTAACCAGGGTTTTTGTCTCGACCTTACCAGCTTCGCCACCGGCTGCCAGATTGCCGGGTACTCATCCGACGTACAGGGTCATTATGACTGGCACATCGACCTCGGAACGGACCGCTTTTCGCGGCGCAAGCTGAGTCTCACGGTGCAGCTTTCCGCAGCCGACGCCTATGAGGGCGGCGATCTCGAATTCCATTTGAGCGGCCTCGATTCCGCGCGCATGCGTCGACAGGGTACGCTCATCGCGTTCCCGTCGTTCCATGAGCATCGCGTCACACCGGTCACGCGTGGCGAGCGCTTCTCCCTGGTTGCGTGGGTCGACGGGCCGCCATTCCGCTGAGGCTGTCAGCCTTTCGGGTTCTCCTGCCCGCAGCGCAAGCTTGAGCCCCCTGCGCACGCCACCCGAGTCGTCGAGCAACTGCGGGTAACCGTCCCAGTCCGGTAGCCGCACGTGCGTGAACCGAGAAGTCAGATTCCATCACCGTCGGTGGCCGAGGTGCGCGTGACAGTCGACGGACCTGCAAGAGACCGCCTGACCGGGCACAGACTATTTTGCGATGCGCGAACGCCTCAATTACTTCGATCCGAGTCGTTTCGCGACGATATTCGATGCCGCTTTTCCCAGTGGGAGGACTCGGGGCGCATCCGGTTCCCCTGGGAACACCACCGAATGCTATTTCAAAATGGCGAAAGACATGCCATTATGCGACTCAGAATGGCATTTATCCCGCGTTTTCTCACCCTTGGAAGGGACCACTTTTTCCTGCTCGGCCCGCGTGGCACCGGCAAAACACTATGGTGTGGCCACCAGTATCCGGACGCACTGCGCGTCGATCTGCTCGATCCCGCCACCCTGCGCCAGTTGTCCGCA
>JBOHZD010000198.1:0-9563 GCA_050738315.1 Woeseiaceae bacterium | reverse complement strand
CGCAGGATCGCTGTCGCCGACCTTTCTGGAGCCGGTCGTCCCTGTCGCGCGCTCCGCAATTTTTCCGAGTAGGCCCTGAGTCATCGGATCGATCCTGCTAGACATAATCTCCAACCTCACCTGTCATTGATAATACTATCGGCCGTTTGCGTCCGGACTTTAAGAAATGGCACCTCGCCCGGCTGCCCGGCGCGGCCCGCGCGGTGCGGCGGCGCGTGCTCATTGCACCAGGATTTCGACATATTGCGCCGAGCGGACGATGCCCTCGACGACGCGCTCCGAAGTCGTGTTTTCCACGCGGATGCGCTCATTGAGGCTGCCATCCGTGAGCGCAGTGCCCGCCATGCGGATACTCAATGCGTCGTTCGTCACCACGAGCGTCACGGACTGCCCGCGCCGGATGACGATTCTCTCCTGCAGCATTCCCGCTGAAATAACCGTACCCGACACCAGCCGCCGCTTCAGCCGCTGCCCGACGATCTCCTCGGGTTCCGAGACATAGCCGCCCACCAGCCGCGATACGTCCCGCTGCTCCGCCAGGAGGTCCTCCGCGAGCAGCACATGATCGCGCGGCAGCGAGCGTCGCGCGACCAGTACGGGGCGCATCTCTACGACATCCACCGGCACATAAACCTTCCACGGCCTGCTGCCGCTGCAACGGACACCGACCACTGTGCGCTGGTCGATGCGGCCTTCGCGAAGAAAAGCTTCGAGTGCCTGATCGCAGCGCGGCAGCTGCAGCCGCGGATCGAGCTGCCCGGCGCGCGGCGCCACTTGCCGGCCCGTTGCGCCGAGCCGTTGCTGCAGGTATTGCTCGGCGGCCTGCGAGATGTCACTGACCGGCTGCGTCTCGAGATGCGCTCCGTCGCCGCCCGTATTGCCGCCCGCCTGCGCAGCGGCGGCCCAGCCGCACACGAGCACCAAAGCCAGCGTCTGCCCAGCCACGCGGGGTGCCCGCGCGCCGTCGGAAACTCGTCGCAATCCGCGCCAACGCGTCAATATCCCGGCGATTGGATTATCGCAAGCGCTCATTCCTGGCTCTTCCTGCCCTATGCATAGAAACTCACCAGTGCTGTATGCAAACGCCATGCCAGTGCCCCTGGAGACACGCGAAGGCCGCAGCGGGGAGGGCTTTTCGGCTCTGGCATCCTGCTTCGCTCTACCTCCTGCATCCCTGCAGTCGTCAGGAACGCCGTGAATACCTCCCTGTAGGCGTGCGGCGAGACATCCCTGTCTCGCACGATCCTGAAAAGCGCTCCCCGGAGTCGGGCACCGCCGCCTCCAACAAAGCTGAACGGCCCAGCGGTGATGCCGCCCTAGCAAAGAATTGCCGCCACGCGGCAATCCCTTGCCGCCCCCGACGCTTACGAACTCGGTCAGCGCCGCAAAAACTTGAGCGGTGGCCGGGAAAAAAAATTGGCATGGCAGTTGCATGGACATCCGCCGAACACTTTTCGCAACAACGGATCGAGACGCGAGTCATGAAGATACAGCCGTTCGCACAACACGAAGGAGCGTTGAAACTACGAGCGCTGCGCCACCAGGTTTTGTCGTCGAACATCGCCAACGCGGACACGCCGTATTACAAGGCGCGCGACATCGACTTCGGGAGCGCACTGAAGAATGCGCAAAGCGGCGCTCTCGGGCTGCAGAAGACCAGCGAGTTGCATATCTCGAACTGGAATTCGGCGAAGGCCGGCGCGGACCTGAAGTACCGCATCCCGACGCAGCCGTCAGTGGACGGTAATACGGTCGAGACCGACGTGGAGCAGGCGGCGTTCGCGGAAAACGCGATTCGTTACCGCGCGAGCCTGACGTTCCTGAACGGGTCGATCCAGACCCTGCGTTATGCATTGAGAGGAGGGGACTGATGTCAATGTTCCGCGTATTCGACCTGGCCGGCAGCGCGATGAACGCGCAAGCCGTGCGGCTCAACGTGACGGCGAGTAATCTCGCCAATGCCGGCAGCGTCAATGGCGACCCGAGCAAGGTCTATCGGGCCCGGCAGCCGGTATTCGCGAGTTTCGGCGAGACGCTGGCACGCCAGACAGGCGTCGCCGGCGTACGACTGCAGGGCATTGTCGAGAGCAACGCGCCGTTACAGGTGCAGCATCGCCCGGATCATCCGGATGCGGATGAAAACGGCAACGTGTATGTGAGCAACGTCAACACCATCGAGGAGATGGTGAACATGATGTCGGCGTCCCGCTCGTACCAGAACGATGTCGAATTGATCAATACCGCCAAGGATCTGCTGCTGCAGACTTTGTCGCTCGGCCGCTGATCAGCATCGCGGCTCATGGAGAAACGGATATGACACAGGTTTCAGGACTCGACAATGCAGGGCTGTTCACGCCGCCGCCATCGCCGAAAGCGCGCGACGAACTCGGCCAGCAAGATTTCCTGACGTTGATGATTACGCAGTTTCGCAATCAGGATCCGTTCGAGCCGATGGACAACGGCGATTTCCTCGGGCAACTCGCCCAGTTCGGGACGGTCAACGGCATCGAGCAACTGAACAGCGCCTTTGCGGGTTTGAGTTCTTCAATTCAGTCCGAACAGGTTTTGCAGGCCGCCAACCTGGTCGGACGCTCCGTGCTTGCAAGTTCCGACACCGGTTACCTGGGCACGGACGGCACGCTGTCGGGTGCGGTCGAACTGCCCGCCAGTGCGGGCAACGTGCAGATAGAGATCAGCGATGCGAGCGGTCAGCTGGTACGGCGGCTCGAGCTCGGCGCACATGAAGCGGGACTTGCGACTTTTACCTGGGACGGCCGTGATGCCTCACAGGAACCGGTTGCGCCCGGCCATTACCGGGTCACTGCGCAGGTGGTGCGCGGTACCGAAGTCGAAAGCGCCGAAACGCTGCTCAACGCCACCATCGAAAGCGTGAATCTCGGGCAATTCGGTCAGGGTATGACCCTGAACCTGCCAGGCGGCGAGACACTGTCCGTCGACCAGGTCCGACGAATTCTTTAATCATCCAGGAGACAACATCATGTCATTTGCCATTGCATTGAGCGGACTGAATGCCGCCGCGGCGGATCTCGGGGTCACCGCAAACAACATTGCCAACGTCAACACGACCGGCTTCAAGGAGTCGCGCGCGGAGTTCGCCGAGGTTTTTGCGGTCGGTACGCAAAGCGTCGGCTCGAGTGCGATCGGCAGCGGAGTCCGCCTGTCGGCAGTCGCGCAACAGTTCGACCAGGGCAATATCGACTTTACGCAGAACGCGATGGACCTCGCGATCGGCGGCGAAGGATTCTTCGTGCTCAGCGAGAATGGCGCGCGCAGTTACACGCGTGCAGGGGCATTCGGGGTGGACAACGACGGCTACATTGTCAATGCCCAGGGGCAGCGTCTGCAGGCGTATCCGGATGCCGGCAACGGCCTGTTCAATACGGGCACGCCGGCCGACCTGCAGTTGGCCACCGGTGCGAGTCCGCCGCAGGCAACGTCGAATGCGTTGATGGGCATCAACCTGCCGGCCGACGCGGAGGTTCCGGCGACGGCGGTATTCGATCCGGCCGACCCTTCGAGCTTCAATCACACGACTTCGGTGTCGATCTACGATTCGCTGGGCGCCGCCCACACCGCAACGGTTTATTTCATCAAGGACGCTGCCGCCAATACCTGGAACACACAGTTTCGGATTGACGACACGGCCATAACCGGATCGTCGCAACTGGTGTTCGCGAGTGACGGCAGTCTGCAGACACCCGCAAGCGGTGAGATGCTGCTCGGTGCGTATACGCCGACCACCGGCGCTGCGGATGTCAGCATGGCACTGAATTTCAGCGAGACGACGCAGTTCGGCGATGCGTTCGGGGTGAACTCCCTGTCGCAGGACGGATTCACCACCGGCCGCCTGACCGGCGTCAGTGTGGACTCCGAAGGGGTGGTGTTCGCACGCTTTACCAACGGCGAGTCGACCTCGCTCGGTAAGCTGGCCCTCGCCAACTTTGCCAATCCGCAGGGCCTGCAACAACTCGGCGATACGGCCTGGGCGGAGTCATCGGCGTCGGGCGATGCACTGCTTGGCGAAGCCGGTACGGCCTCGTTCGGCAACATTCAATCCGGCGCGCTGGAAGCATCGAACGTTGATCTCACCGCGCAACTGGTGAAGATGATCACGTCGCAACGGAACTTCCAGGCCAATGCCCAGGTGATTTCGGCCTCGGACGCGATCACGCAGACGGTCATCAACATCCGCTAAGCGGATCGTTTGTAGGATTTGAGGCACCCGGATTATGGACAGGATGATTTACCTGGCGATGACCGGCGCGAAGCAGACGGAATTCGCGCAGGCCATCAACAGCAACAATCTCGCCAACGTATCGACGGCCGGATTTCGTGCAGACCTGCATGCCTTCAGTTCAGTGACGGTCAAGGGCCCAGGGCTGGATTCGAGAGTCAATGCAATCGTGCAGCCTTACGGGACGGACTTCTCCCAGGGGCCCGTCACCAACACCGGCCGCGAACTCGACGTCGCGATACAGGATCGCGGTTTTCTCGCCGTCCAGACGACGGACGGACGCGAGGCCTACACCCGGGCCGGCGACCTGCGCGTGAACGCCGGCGGCCTGCTGACCAACGGTGCCGGGCACCTGATTGCGGGCGACGGCGGGCCCGTCGCCATTCCGCCGTACAGCAACCTGGTGGTCGGCGCGGACGGCACGATCTCGATACAGCCCATCGGGCAGGGGCCGGAAACACTCGCAACTGTCGACCGCATCAAGCTCGTGGATCCCGACGTACGCAGGCTCCATAAGGGTTCCGATGGCCTGCTGTATCTGCCGGAGGGCGAGACGGCAGCGGCAAGCGCAGATGTACGGCTGACGGCCGGCGCACTGGAGCAGAGCAACGTCAACGTCGCGCACACCCTCGTCAACATGATCGAGCTGTCGCGGCAATACGAAATGCAGATCAATGTCATCGGCACGGCGAAGGAAGATGCGGATGCCGCGGCACAGATGATGCGCATCGGCTGACCAGGATCATCAGGATCATCAGGATCATCAGGATTTTCAGGATTCTCAGGAGACAACAATGAATCACGCTTTGTGGATCGCCAAAACCGGGCTGGACGCACAACAGACACGCATGGCGATGGTGTCCAATAACCTGGCCAATGTGAATACCACCGGCTTCAAGCAGGGACGCGCCGTGTTCGAAGACCTGCTTTATCAGAATGTGCGGCAGTCCGGCGGGCAGACGTCGCAGGACACCGAGCTGCCGTCCGGTACGCAACTGGGTACCGGCGTCCGCGTGGTGGCAACGGAAAAACTGTTCACACAGGGCAGCATGCAGCAAACCGGAAATTCACTCGACGTCGGCATCAAGGGACGCGGCTTCTTCCAGATACTGATGCCCGACGGCAACCTCGCATACACGCGGGACGGCACGTTCCAGCAGAACGCGCAAGGCGAAATGGTTACGTCCAGCGGTTACGTCGTGCAACCGGGGATCACTATTCCCGACGGCGCGCAGAGTATCACCATCGGCCGCGACGGCGTCATCTCCGTGACCCTGGCGGGCCAGGCGTCGCCGACGCAGATCGGCAGTCTCGAAATCGTCGATTTCATCAACCCGGTGGGTCTGCAATCCATTGGTGAGAACCTGTATCTGGAGACTGCATCGAGCGGCACGGCGCAACCCGGCACACCCGGTATCAACGGTTTCGGATCGCTGGTGCAGGGAGCGCTGGAAGGATCGAACGTCAATGTCGTCGCCGAGCTGGTCAACATGATCGAGACGCAGCGCGCGTACGAGATGAACTCGAAAGCGATTTCCACCAGCGATCAGATGATGCAGTACCTGAATAATAACCTATAACAGATTGTATAATATGAATTTCCGATTCGTGATTCGTCGTCATTCAACCGCACTTCCCTGCGGGCTTCTGCTGGTCGCGGGTGCCATCGCCGGTTGCGGCGGCATGCCGGAGCCGATGGAAAGTTACGCGCCGCCGTTACCGGCACCGGTCGCGACAGAAGCGACGAGCGGCGCAATCTACCGCGAGGGCGGCGAGGTCCGCCTGTTCGAGGATCTGAAAGCAAGCCGGGTGGGAGACATCCTGACAGTGCGGCTGGTCGAACAAACCAACGCATCCAAGAATTCGAACACGTCGACCGCGAAAGCGAGCACGGCCTCGTTTGCAAATCCTGAAGTGTTCGGACGTCCCGTGACGGCGGACGGCGTGCCGATCCTCGAAGGCAGCCTGGGCGGCGATCAGTCCTTCGAAGGCGCCGGCTCGAGCAGCCAGAGCAACAGCCTGGAAGGCGACATTGCGGTGACCGTCGTTGCACGCTATCCGAACGGCAACCTCGCGATTCGCGGTGAGAAATGGCTCACGCTGAATCAGGGACAGGAATTCATACAGCTGTCGGGCATCGTGCGTCCGTACGATATCGAACCGGACAATTCCATTCTCTCGGGCAAGGTCGCCGACGCCCGGATCACCTATAGCAGCAAGGGTGTACTGGCGGATGCCAACCGCATGGGATTTCTGTCGCGCTTTTTCAACTCCATGTTATGGCCGTATTGAACGTCACCCGGCATGAGGACACAACAATGCATATGAGCAACCGGGAATACCTGTTCTTACGACGACTGTGCTGGTCCGCGGTCCTCATCGTTGTCTGCAGCCAGTACGCGATCGCCGATCGGGTCAAGGATCTGGCAAGTGTCGCCGGTGTTCGTAACAACCAGTTGGTCGGCTATGGGCTCGTCGTCGGACTCGACGGCTCCGGCGACCAGACCAGCCAGACGCCGTTTACGGTGCAGAGCCTGAAGAACATGCTGACGCAGTTCGGCATCACGGTACCGCCCGGCGTCAATCTGCAGTTGAAGAATGTCGCTGCGGTATCGATACACGCCGACCTGCCGCCGTTTACCAAACCAGGGCAGACGATCGATGTGACGGTCGCGTCGATCGGTAACGCCAAGAGCCTGCGCGGCGGCAGCCTGTTGATGGCGCCTTTGCGCGGCGCGGACGGCAACGTTTACGCGATCGCCCAGGGCAACCTGCTGGTCGGCGGTTTCGGCGCGTCGGGGGCCGACGGTTCCAGCGTCACGGTGAATATTCCGAGTGCCGGCCGCATACCGAACGGCGCGACCGTGGAGCGCTCCGTCCCGAGCGATTTCCTGACGCGCGAATCCATCATGCTGAACCTGCACCAGCCGGACTTTACGACTGCGAGCCGGCTCGCCGCCGCGATCAACGACAATCTGGGGCCGGGTACGGCGCGGGCGACCGACGCGGTGTCGGTGCGCATCGATGCGCCGCTTGACCCGTTGAACCGTCCCGCATTTCTCGCGCACCTGGAGAACCTCGAGGTCGACCCGGGGCAGGCACCGGCGAAGGTCATCATCAATTCGAGAACCGGCACCGTCGTGATCGGCTCACACGTCACGGTGACCCCTGCTGCGGTTTCGCACGGTTCGCTCGTCGTCACGATCAGTGAGCAACCGTTCGTCAGTCAGCCGGCGCCTTTCTCGAGCGGCAGAACCGTGGTGCTGCCGGACTCCGACGTCGAGATCACGGAGGAATCCTCTAGCATGTTCCTGTTTCAGCCCGGCACTTCGCTCGACGAGATCGTGCAGGCCGTCAATCGCGTCGGCGCTGCGCCGGGCGACCTGGTTGCGATTCTGCAGGCATTGAAGCAGGCAGGCGCGCTGCGCGCACAACTCGTGGTCATCTGAACGGTGCCGGCATGACCGCAGCCATCACGGATTTCAACCAGTTCGACGCCTTGCGCCGCGGTGCCGAACGGAGCGGTCCGGCGACGCTCAGGGCGGTCGCGGGACAGTTCGAAGCATTGTTCATCGGCACCCTGCTGAAGAACATGCGGGCGACGTCGCTCGGCGACCCGATTTTCGGGCAAAGCAATCAGTACGAGATGTACCGCGACATGCTGGATCAGCAGTTGTCGGTCGAAATGGCGAGCGGCCGCGGGATGGGACTGGCGGACATGCTGGTCCGGCAACTGGGCGGCGATCCGGAAGCCGGTGCCGTCGGTGCCGTACCGGCCGCGCCGGGAAGTTTCAGGTTGCCGGCGAGCCAGAGGGTTGCCGCGGCGCCCCCGCAACCGGTCTGGTCGAGTCCGGAGGAGTTCGCGAAGGATGTCTGGCCGTATGTAGAGCGTGCCGCGAAAACGCTCAAGGTGGTGCCCGCGGCGATACTGGCGCAAGCGGCCCTGGAAAGCGGCTGGGGCCGACACGTCCTGCAACGCGCGGACGGCAGCAGCAGCCTCAACCTGTTCGGTATCAAGGCGGGGCCCGATTGGCAGGGCGCGAGCGCGACCCGATCCACGATCGAATATGCCGACGGAGTCGCATCTCGCAAGCGGGCAAGTTTCCGCGCCTATCCCGATATCGGCGCCACCTTCGAGGACTATGCCCGGCTCATAGGCGAGCATCCGCGCTACGCGTCGGCCAGGAATCGCGGCTCCGATGTGCCTGGTTTTGCACGTGCGTTGCAGGAGGCAGGCTATGCAACCGATCCGGCGTACGCCGACAAAATCGCGGAGGTCCTGCGTGGTGGCACCATGCGAAAGGCGATCGCCGCGCTCAAAAATATCGGCAAGCTGCCGATAACCGGTTTGCAGTGACCGCGTGACTCCAGGGAACCCACATGCCTGACTTACTCAGCACCAGTCTTTCGGGAATGCTCGCGTTTCAACGGGCGATCGAAATGACCGGACACAATATCGCGAACGCGAGCACACCCGGCTACAGCCGCCAGGTCGCGGAATTCACCACGCGTGCGGGACAGAATTACGGCAACGGGTACATCGGCGGCGGCACGCAAATCACGACGATCAAGCGCGTCTTCGACGAATACTTAAGCGACCAGTTGCGTACTTCGACCACCGGCCAGGCACGTTTCAGCATGCTGGAAACACTTGCGACCCGAATCGACAACCTGCTCGCCGATCCGGATACCGGTCTCAGCACGGGGTTGCAGGATTTCTTCAACGCCGTGCAGGACCTGAGCAATGACCCGGCGTCCATTCCCGGGCGGCGCGCCGTGCTCGGAGAAGCGCAGGGCATCGTACAGCGTTTCAGTTCTCTGGACGGGCAGCTCGACACCATCGAAGACGAGGTGAACGACCGCATCGGTGAATCGGTCGCCGCGATCAACCGGCTTGCCGGTGCGATTGCCGATATCAACGACGATATCGTTGCGGCGAAAAACGGGAACGGTCAGCCGCCCAACGATCTGCTGGATCGGCGCGACCTGCTCGTCCGGCAGTTGTCGGAGCAGGTCGGGATTTCAACCGCGCTGCAGGATGACGGCTCGCTGAACGTTTTCGTCGCCTCCGGACAGACGCTGGTGATCGGCGCGAAAGCGCAGCGACTCGGGATCACGGGCGGCGAGTTCGACGCGACCCGCGCCGAGGTGGTGTACCAGGGAGGAGCGGGCAGCGCGACCGTGACGACGAGCCTCTCCGGCGGGGCGCTCGGCGGTCTGCTCGAGTTCCGTGCGCAAATGCTGGAGCCGACCCGTCAGGCGCTCGGCGAAACGGCGCTGGCGCTCACTACGGGTTTCAACGAGCAAC
>JBOHZD010000197.1:0-2944 GCA_050738315.1 Woeseiaceae bacterium | reverse complement strand
TGGCCGGCGGCTTGCTGTCCGGGTCACTCGCACTCCTCGCCGATGCCGGTCACATGCTGACCGACACCATGGCGCTGGCGCTCGCCGCGCTCGCATTTCGCGTCAGCGCACGGCCGGCGGATACGCGGCGCAGCTACGGTTATCACCGCTTCCAGTTACTCGCCGCCTTCGTCAACGGACTGGCGTTACTGGCGATCGTCGGCTGGATCCTGTTCGAAGCGCTGCAGCGTTTCATGGACCCGCCGCGCGTGCTGGGCGAAGCGCTGCTGATCGTCGCCAGCGCCGGCCTGATCGTGAATGTCATCGTGTTCGTCGTGCTGCACCGGGGCGATCAGGAAAACCTGAACATTCAAGGCGCGGCACTGCACGTGCTCGGTGACCTGCTCGGCTCCATTGCGGCCATGGTTGCCGCAATCGTCATCATCCTGACCGGATGGATGCCGATCGATCCGCTGCTGTCGGTCGTTGTTGCCTGCCTGATTCTTCGCAGCGCCTGGCTGCTGGTCAAACGGAGCGCCCACATACTGCTGGAAGGGACGCCGGAATGGTTCGATGTCGAGCAAATGCAACAGCGGTTGAGCGAGCACGTGCCTCATATCGTCGGCATCCACCATGTCCACGTCTGGGGCCTCACACCGCAATATCTCATGCTGACGATGCACATCTCGATGCTGCGCGACCATACCGACACCACGGTTGTCTTGCGCCAGGTCAAGAAATTATTGAACGACGAATTCGGTATCAGGCATTCGACGATCGAGGTAGAAACGGGCGTCTGCGCCGACGAACGCGCGGCTGGCTGTTAGCGGGTGGCCGGCTCCCGCAGCGGCGCCTTGAACGCCGTAATCACGAAGCGAGTATAACGCGCACCGTTATATAACGTCAAACGTTATGGACGAAACTCGGAATCGGCCACGCGGGCTCGCTGCATCGCTACCCAGGCTTTGCTGATGGAAATGACGATCGATGAGCTGCGCCGGGGCGCGTGACATTTTCCAGGAAGAGATTGCCGGTATTCTGGAAATCAAACAGGCGGCGGTCTCGAAGCAGTCGAAGCTCCGGCTCACAACCGTGGGCAGTACGCGATGCAGGTATACTGTCTCCGGAATCTTCGTATCCGCCGGCCCAAGACCCTTTCAGGGCTTTTCGATTCGGCGTCTGACAAATGGGTGGGATTGACGATGAACAAGAACTCCTTGGTCACGGGCATGGCGCTTTTTGTCGCGCTTTCCGGCGCCTCGACGGCGAACGCAGGGGCTTTCAGCGGGGCGAGCGTGGTCGAATGGCTTGCCGCCTACGGCAAGGCTTGGGAAACCCGAGATGCCGACGCGGCGGCGGCGCTGTTTGCCGAGAATGCCACGTACCAGGAGAATCCCTACGAGGAGCCTTTCAATGGCCGGACAGGGGTTCACGATTACTGGTCCAGGGTAACCGCCGATCAGCGCGACGTATCCTTCACATCGGATGTCATCACCACTTTCGGCCGCAGCGCGGTGGCGCATTGGTCTGCCCAATTCGCTTCGGCATCTTCCGGTGCGACCGTCAACCTCGACGGCGTCTTCTTGCTGGAGTTCGACGAGAGCGGCCTTTGCAGCACTCTGCGGGAGTGGTGGATCGTCAAGGTCGACACTGGAAACAGTCCGTCGGCCGTGGAATAGAGAATCGCTTGGGTAGACGCGTTTCGAGTTCAAAGAACAGGCGACCAAGCGCCGTAGCGAGACTGCAACCAATGACTGCACTCGGTTTTCCCGCTAGAGCATTGCGTATACTCCTTCAGCCGATTGCGGTCTTCCTTGCATTGACCGCTGCGGCACTCCCGGCTTTTGCCGCGGAGGCCCCCCACCAGGTCCTGTTCACCTACGGTGGCTGGGACGGCCATGAGCCGGAAGCCATGCGCGATCGGCTCGTGCCCTGGCTCGAGTCCGAGGGCTTCGAGGTCATGGTTTCAGACACCCTGGAACCCTATGCCGATGCCGACCTGATGAGCAGGATCGACCTGGTCGTGCAGATCTGGACGATGGGCGAAATCACGGAGCCGCAGCTCGACGGCCTGGTCAGCGCAGTCGAAAACGGCATGGGCATCGCCGGCTGGCATGGGGGCCTGGGCGATGCGTTTCGCCGGGCGCCCCGCTACCAGTACATGATCGGCGGGCAATGGGTGGAACATCCCGGTAACGACGGCGTTCCATACCGGGTCAACATCATTGACCATGAGGACCCGATCACCGCAGGGCTCGAAGACGTCGATGTCGTTTCGGAGCAGTACTACATGCACGTCGATCCGAACAACAAGGTGCTCGCGACGACCATTTTCAGCGGGGAGCACGATTCCTGGGTCAAAGGCGCGGTCATGCCCGTCGTATGGAAACGCCAGTACGGCGCGGGACGCGTGTTCTATACGTCCCTGGGTCACCAACCGAAGGTCTTCGAAACTCCCGAAGCACTGACGATCCTGAAGCGCGGCATCCTTTGGGCCAGTCGCAGCAAGTACGAGAAGACACCGGACCTGATCTCTCCCCGATACGCGGCCCAGTAGGCTCGCCGCGCCGTCCCATTGAACCGCGGAGACAGCGATGTGTGACGAACTGACTCACAGGGACGCCGAAGAGTACCTGGCCCGCAAGGGCCTGACGCGGAGGGACTTCAACCGGCAGGCGGCCGGCGCCACAATCGCCGCGCTGCTTGTGCGGACAGCCGACGCCGCAGAGATCGTCGAGCAGGAGGTCCTGGTCGAAACGCCGGACGGCGAAGCGGACTGCTACTTCGCGCGCCCGGTGGACGGCAAACACCCGGGAGTCATCGTCTGGCCCGATATCGTCGGCATGCGTCCCGCGTTTCGCGCCATGGGCAAGCGTCTCGCGAGTTCCGGTTACTCGGTGCTGGTCGTCAATCCGTACTACCGGACCGCGAAAGGCCAGGTCATTCCCGAGGGCAAGACCTTCCG
>JBOHZD010000196.1:0-4065 GCA_050738315.1 Woeseiaceae bacterium | reverse complement strand
CTCCCTTGTCCGACGCGCTCCGTCAGCTGCAGGAGATCAGCTCTCTTTTTCGGGTCATCGGCGCTTACCCGAAAGCCGTCAATTAGGGCGTGCAGTGGACTTCCTCGTAACCCCGACGGCGCTCACGGGCGGCACTGTGACGGTGCCGGGTGACAAATCGATTTCCCATCGGGCGCTGATGCTCGCCGCGATCGCCGACGGCCCCTGCAACGTCAGCGGATTCCTCGCCGGCGAGGATTGCCTGACCACGCTCGCCGCGCTGGAGGCGATGGGGATCGAAATCGACCGGCGGACGCAAACGTCACTGGTCGTGCACGGCGCAGGCATGCACGGCCTGCAGAGACCCGCGCAGAATCTCTATCTCGGCAATTCCGGCACCGGTATGAGGCTGCTCGCCGGTCTCCTTTGCGGCCAGCCGTTCAACACGGTGTTGACCGGCGACGATTCGTTGTCGGGCCGGCCCATGAAACGCGTGATTGAGCCGCTCGCCGGGATGGGCGCACGCATCGACAGTCGGCGGGGCCTGCCGCCCTTGACCGTGTACGGTGGCCGGGCACTGTCGGGCACTACTTACGCGTTGCCCGTCGCGAGCGCGCAGGTCAAGTCCGCGATCCTGCTCGCGGCACTTTATGCGCTAGGTGACACCGCGATTTTCGAGCCGGCGGTGACGCGCGATCACACCGAACGCATGTTACGGGCAATGGGTATCGAACTCGAAAGTGACGCCGGTCATATCCGGCTCGCGGGCCGGCAGACGGTGCAGCGGGCCGATATCGAAGTGCCGGCAGATCTCTCGTCCGCGGCATTTTTCGTGCTTGCCGCCCTGCTGGCGCCGGATTGCGAATTGATCATCGAAGGTGTCGGGGTCAATCCCACCCGTACGGGGTTCATCGACATATTGCGTGAAATGGGCGCTGACATAAGCCTTGACGATGCGCGCATGCTGGGCCACGAGCCGGTCGCAGATCTCCGGATCCGGTCATCGGAATTGCAGGGTATCGACGTTGATCCCGGGCTGGTATCGCTGGCGATCGACGAGTTTCCGCTGCTGTTCATTGCTGCTGCGGCCGCCAACGGCAGCAGCCGCTTTTCCGGCATTGGTGAGCTGCGAGTCAAGGAAAGTGACCGGATTGCGGCGATGGCGAAGGGCCTTCGACAGCTCGGTATTCGCGTGGACGAGTCGGGCGACGGCGCGGTCGTGCACGGCGGGCGGCTGCACGGAGGACGAGTCGACAGCTGCGCTGACCATCGTATTGCCATGTCATTTGCCGTTGCGGGAACGATTGCCGGCTCCGCGGTGCGGATTCTGCGCACCGATAGCGTCGATACGTCCTTTCCCGGCTTTGCCGAGTGCCTGCGGTCGATCGGAGCCGATATCACGAGTACGGGAATATCGGCGGCATGAACGCGGTGCGGTCGGATGCGGTACCGGTGCTCGCGATCGACGGCCCGAGCGGTTCCGGCAAGGGCACGATTGCGAGGCGCGTGGCGGAGGCGCTTGGCTGGCACCTTCTGGACAGCGGTGCGTTGTACCGGCTCGCGGGTCTGGCGGCGGCCCGGCAGGGCAAATCCGGAGCCTCCGCGAGCGAGCTGGCAGGCGTTGCCGGAGCCATGGACGTGCGCTTTGGCGAGGACGACGCCGGCCACGAGCAGATCTGGCTCGACGGCCGCGACGTGACCGCGGAGATACGGACCGAGGAATGCGGAAGGCAGGCGTCTCATATCGCCGCAAAAGCCGAGGTCCGGTACGCCCTGATCGGCCTGCAGCGCCGCTTCCGGCAGCCGCCGGGACTGGTGGCGGACGGCCGCGACATGGGCAGCACGATCTTTCCGGATGCGTTCCTCAAGGTGTACCTGACGGCCAGCGCCAGGGAGAGAGCAAAGAGGCGCCATAAGCAGTTGAAAGACAAGGGTATTGATGTTAGCCTTGCCGCCCTTTCGCGGGACATCGAGGATCGCGACAGGCGGGATGCCGAGCGTTTGGTGGCCCCGCTGAAGCCTGCCGAAGACGCCCGATTGCTGGATTCCAGCAACCTGACGATCGACGAGGTGACTCGAACCGTACTGGTTTGGGTGCGGGAGTCTCTGTCCGCGAAATAGAGTTTTTGTCGGATTCGGACATGGCAGTCCGGATTTTTTTGTCGTAACCGTTCTGCTTAAGGATGCGGTGGAACGCATGGGCGAGGATCAAGAGATCCTCTGGTTTAATCCAATGTCTGAAAGTTTTGCTGAGTTATTTGAAGAGAGTTTTGCCAGTCGACATATAAAACCCGGTTCGATCATTACCGGCGTTGTTGTTGCGGTGAATGACGACAAGGTGATCGTCAGCGCCGGCCTCAAGTCCGAGGCCGTTATTTCCATCGATCAATTTCAGAACGAGAAAGGCGAAGCTGCCGTCGCGGTCGGAGATGAAGTCGAGGTTGCCCTCGATGCGATCGAAGACGGATTTGGCGAAACACGCCTGTCGCGCGACAAGGCAATACGCGCGCGAACCTGGACGGAACTCGAAAAGGCCTATGAGAAGGGCGAGGTCGTACAGGGCATCATCAACGGCCGCGTCAAAGGCGGCTTTACGGTCGAAATCGACAATGTCCGGGCGTTCCTGCCGGGCTCGCTCGTCGATGTCCGGCCGGTGCGTGATCCCGCGTATCTCGAGGGCAAGAGCCTCGAGTTCAAGGTGATCAAGCTGGATCAGCGGCGCAACAACGTCGTGGTCTCGAGGCGTGCCGTCGTCGAGCAGGAATACAGCGCCGAACGTGAAGAGTTGCTCGAGAGTCTGCAGGAAGGAAATATCGTCAAAGGCATCGTCAAGAATCTCACCGACTACGGTGCGTTTGTCGATCTCGGCGGCATCGACGGCCTGCTGCACATTACGGACATGGCCTGGAAACGGGTGAAACATCCGTCCGAGGTCGTCAACGTCGGCGACGAGATCGATGTCAAAATCCTGAAGTTCGACCGCGAACGCCAGCGGGTATCGTTAGGCATCAAGCAGCTCGGCGACGATCCGTGGCACGATCTGGCCCGCAGGTATCCGCCGCATTCCCGTATCTTCGGCAAGATCACGAATATTGCCGACTACGGTTGTTTCGTGGAGATCGAAGAGGGCGTTGAAGGCCTGGTTCACGTTTCCGAAATGGACTGGACCAACAAGAACGTCAATCCCGCCAAGGTGGTTCAGGTCGGCCAGGAAGTCGAAGTGATGGTGCTCGAGATCGACGAGGAGCGCCGGCGTATTTCGTTAGGGATAAAGCAATGTCAGCCGAATCCCTGGGCGGAGTTTTCGGCGACGGTCAATCGCGGCGACAAAGTCAAGGGCCAGATCAAGTCGATTACCGATTTCGGTATCTTTATCGGTCTCGATGGCGGCATCGACGGCCTCGTGCACCTGTCCGATATTTCCTGGGACGTTGCTGGAGAAGAGGCGGTTCACAATTACAAGAAAGGTCAGGAGATCGAAGCCGCCGTACTCGCGATCGATTCCGATCGGGAAAGAATTTCCCTCGGCATCAAACAACTCGACAAGGATCCCTTCTCTGGTTGGCTTGCGGAACATCCGAAGAATTCGGTTGTGAAAGGCGTGGTCACGGAAGTCGATGCACGGGGTGCGGTGGTAGATCTCGGCGATGGCGTCACCGGTACGCTTCGGGCGTCGGAACTGGCACGTGGCCGCGTAGATGACGCGCGCACGATGATCAAGGTCGGCGATGAGATCGAAGCCAAGTTCACGAATGTCGATCGCAAGAATCGCAGTGTTGCGCTGTCGATCAAGGCCAAGGAGGTCCACGAGGAAGCGGAAGCGCTGAGCACCTACAAATCCGACTCCGGCGCCGCGCCCACGGGTACGACTTTGGGAGAACTTCTCAAGGAAAAGATGTCGGGGGGGGTCGAGTAGTTAAAAAAGACTGGCCCGGACCCCACGGTCCGGGCTATATTTCTTTTATAATCGCCGAGTTACGCGCCAGGGTTTGCGGAGCGGCAAGAGAAACAACAAGCGAAGCGTGTTATGACAAAATCTGAACTCATTGAAATGATCGCCAGAAAGCAGAAGCACCTTCCGGCGAA
>JBOHZD010000195.1:0-1698 GCA_050738315.1 Woeseiaceae bacterium | reverse complement strand
ACTCGAGCATGCGCTTGCTGAAACCGAACGGAGCCGTCGGATCCGGCCGCGTCGCCAGCAGTGCCGCAACGTCGGCCGGCAGGTTCGGGTTATCCGGCCGGATGTAAATGGTGCCGATCGGAGTCGGCGCGAGCGCCGTGTCGGCCTGGTAGTCCGCCCACAGGATTTGCGTATAGAGTTCGGTGTCCTCGTTCAGGTTGAACCCGGCACGGCCGAAGAACGATTTCCGCTCGAGGGGCAGCTGCAAGTAGTTCACCGGTCCGAAGTTATAGGTGTACTCGGCCGGATTGACGGGCTGCAGCGGATCGTTGGTGTCGCCGGTGAAATTGATGACCGGCGAGGTGTCGAACAGCGAACCATCCGGGTTGAAGCCGAAGTTGTGGCCGGGCACAGCCGAGCCTGGAACGTAGCCGGGATCCTGGGCCAGGAAGTAGGCATCGAGGGCCGCCTGGGTCGGCGCATTGCTCGAAATCGCATCCCAGCGACCTTGTGGGATCGTGCTCGAGCCCACCGGCTCGAAGCTGTCGCCGTCCCAGTCCAGGGTAACACTGGAAAACGCACGATCGCCTGCATTGATGGATTCACGATCGGCCCAGTTGAGGGTGCCGAACGCATACGCACGGCCGTCTTCCGATTGCGCACCGCCCGTGACGCCGAACGAGACTGTCTGGCCGTCGTCTTCCGAGGTAATGCCGTAGTTCGACGTGAGTTCCAGTCCGGTGAAATCGCGAGTCTTGATATTGACCACGCCGGCAATGGCGTCGGAACCGTATACGGCGGACGCACCGCCCGTGATGATCTCGACACTCTCGATGATCGAGGCAGGAATCAGGTTCAGGTCGACCACGCCCGTGTCGTTCGACGGCACGATACGGCGGCCGTCCAGCAGCACCAGCGTGCGTTGTTCCTGCAGTCCGCGCAGGGCTACGTTCGCCTGGCCGCCGTTGTCCGGGTTGTTGGACGTCGAGGTGATGGCAGGCACGAATTGCGGCAGCGTATTCAGCACGGTTTCTATCGTCGGTGCGCCGGTCTGCTGAAACAGTTCGGCGTCGACGGTCGAAATCGGGCTGGCGGACAGGTAATCCTGGCGCGCGATTCGCGTGCCGGTCACGGTAATCTCTTCGAGTTCCTGCTCGTCGCTGTCCTGTGCGATGGCGGGTACGCCTAAACCCACGGCGCCCGTGCCCAGCAACGCGAGCCTTACGACTTGCGCAAGCTTTGTCCTGTTCATGAATATCTTCTCCGGCAAGGACCGTCATCGATGAACGGCCTCTATCCAAAAAAAACGCTGTGATCCCGCGCTCAAACGCCGCGGACTCCGCGCATGGCTAGCGCCCGATCAGTTAGGCACCGGGCGTGCCTGCGAGTCCAATAATTTTGTAGCATGAAACATACGAATTGGTTCTAAGTTCCCCATTTCACGGGCCGAACGTCGTGGTGAAAAAGCCGCATAGAGGCCGGTCCGGCGATGAGACGGGCGCCGCGTCCGGGCATTTCACCGCGACGGAAGCACGCTGCCGCGGGGCACCCTGGCCGCCGGTGAGTCGTCCCGGAAGGTTTTTGTCTCAGATCTTTTGGTTATTTATCCGGGGTCGCGCGGGACGACGTCGAACGCAACCGTCAGCCGGCGCGCGTCAGAAACGGTGGGCGTCGTGCCGTGCCACAGGTAGGACGGGAACAGCACCAGCCTGCCGGCAC
>JBOHZD010000194.1:0-20284 GCA_050738315.1 Woeseiaceae bacterium | reverse complement strand
GTCCATCCGCAGTATCACATGTACCGGCATCCCGAAATGCCGAGCTACGCGGAGCAGATGGCGGCCAGGGACCACCGCTTGTCGAAAAATCCCGAGATGCGGTTCGTGGGCGCTCACCTGGCGAGTCTCGAGTGGAGCGTCGACGAGCTGGCGGCATTCCTCGAGCGGTTCCCGCAAGCGTCGGTCGACATGGCGGCGCGGTTGGGGCAGATCCAGGTACAGTCTCGGAAGGACCGGCAACGGGTTCGGAACTTTTTTATCGAGTACCAGGACCGGCTGATGTACGCGACGGACGTCACGCACCTGCCGGGCGACGTGCCCGCGGACCTGGCGGCGGCGGCCCACGAGAAGTGGATCGTCGACTGGCTCTACCTCACGAGCGATGAGACGCTCACCGTTCCCGAGGTCAATGGTGAGTTCAGCGGCCTGAAGCTGCCGCGCCAGGTAGTCGACAAGATCTATTATTCCAACGCACAAGCCCTTTACGGCGGAGCCTGCGGGTCGAGCGGCGAAGGCTGCGTGCGATGAAAAGCCGCCTTTGGCTGGGTTACGCCCTTACGACGATGGTCTTCTGGGGAGTATGGGGGGCCTTCACCGGCATTCCGGCCGAGCGCGGCTTCCCCGAAACGCTGATCTATTGCGTGTGGGCGCTGACCATGATCCCTCCCGCGATCATCGCGCTGAAGCTGATCGACTGGAAGCTGGAGTACGACCGTAAGTCCGTCGTCCTCGGGTTGATCATCGGTTTCCTCGGCGCCGGCGGGCAGATGATCCTGTTCCACGCCGTGACCATCGGCCCGACCTACCTGATCTTTCCCATCATTTCCCTGTCGCCGATCATCACCATCGGCCTGTCCTACGCCCTGCTCGAGGAGCGCACTGGCTTCGCGGGAGCGATCGGCATCCTGCTCGCGCTGATCGCTTTGCCCCTGTTCAACTATTCAGGGGGCGGGCAGGACGCCGAGTATGGCAGCGCGTGGTTCGTGCTCGCCTTCCTGGTGCTCGTCGCCTGGGGTTTACAGGCTTATTTCATGAAGCTTTCGAACCGGAGCATGCGTGCGGAGAGCATTTTCTTCTATATGACGGTCACGGGACTCATGCTCGTGCCCATGGCCCTGTATATGACGGACTATTCGCAGCCGATCAACTGGAGCGCGGACGGGCCGGCATTGGCCGCCGCCATCCAGATACTGAATGCGATCGGTGCATTGTGCCTGGTCTACGCCTTTCGTTACGGCAAGGCGCTGGTGGTCTCCCCGATGACGAACGCCGGCGCCCCGCTGATGACGGCGCTCATCGCGCTGGTCGTCCTCGGCGTGGTACCTTCTTCCCTGAAGATCGCGGGGATAGTCCTCGCCCTGACCGCTGCCGTCCTGCTGGCGGTCGAGCCGGAAGAGGCGGGAGCAGAGCCGGGCGCAGGGACGGGGACAGAGCCGGGGGTAGAGCCGGGATGAGCCTGATGCTGGAGGTCGTACAGAAACACAAGTCCGGCGAGAACGTCGGTATCTGCTCGGTTTGCTCCGCCCATCCGCTGGTCATCGAAGCCGCGCTTCGCCGCGCCAAGTGCGACGGCACGCCGGCGTTGATAGAGTCGACTTCGAACCAGGTCAACCAGGACGGCGGCTACACCGGGATGGTCCCGGGCGATTTTCGCGACCTGGTGCATCGTCTCGCGGACGCCTCCGGGCTGGCGAGGGGCGACGTCGTCCTCGGCGGCGATCACCTCGGCCCGAACTGCTGGCAGAGCCTTCCGGCGGCCGAGGCGATGCAGAAATCCGAAGTGCTGATCGATCAGTACATCGCCGCGGGGTTCCGCAAGATCCATCTGGATTGTTCGATGGCTTGCAAGGACGACCCGGCATCCCTGCCGGATGCCGTCGTCGCCTCGCGGGCTGCCAGGCTTTGCGCGGCGGCCGAGAACCGCTGGCGTACCTCGGGCGGGGAGCTGCCCGTTTACATTGTCGGCACGGAGGTGCCGATTCCCGGCGGCGCAACGGAAAACCTCGAGGAGCTCCAGGTCACCGATCCGTCGTCCGCCAGCGATACCCTGCGCGCGCACCGCGACGCCTTTGCCGAGCTTGGGCTGCAATCGGCCTGGGAGCGGGTCGTCGGCCTGGTCGTTCAGCCTGGCGTCGAATTCGATCACGACAAGGTCGTGGATTACCGGCAGGAGAAGGCAGCCGCGCTGAGCGCGGTCGTCGAACGTGAACCGGGGGTTCTCTTCGAGGCGCATTCGACGGACTACCAGACCCCGGAGAAACTCCAGGCCCTGGTGCGCGGACACTTTGCCATTCTCAAGGTCGGCCCGGCGCTGACGTATGCGCTTCGCGAGGCTTTCTGGGCACTCGATCAGATCGAGAGCGAGTGGGCCGGCACCGACGACGCCGTGCTGTTGCGCCGGACGGTGCTGGAAGCCATGCGGGCGAACCCCGTACACTGGCGTCGTTACTACTCGTCGGAAGGTGCGCGTTTGACCCTGGACCTGCAGTACAGCCTCAGCGATCGCATCCGGTACTACTGGCCCGCAAAGAACGTCGTGGCCGCCGTATCGCGACTGATGCGAAGCCTGCGGACGTCGCCGCCGCCATTGACCCTGATCAGGCAGCACCTGCCGCAGCAGTACGCCGCCATACGGGAGCACGAGATTCGCAACGACCCCGAGGCACTGGTCCTGCACAAGATAGACGAGGTATTGGCCCAGTATGCGAGCGCCTGCAACCAGGGAGGCAAGTGGAAGCAATGACGTACCTCGGGTACAGCGAAAGCCGCCTGATTGAGCTGGACGGGTATTGGACCGCGCGAGAGATAGAGCAACAGCCGGAAAGCTGGCGCCGGACCATCGAACAGCTCGTCGCCGATGCTGGCCGCATCGCGGCCTTCATCGAGCCGATCCTCCAGCGCCGCGATGTTCGGATCATCCTTACGGGCGCCGGCACGTCGGCATTCGCGGGTGCATCCATCGCTCCATCGTTGTCGCGCCTCCTGGGCCGGCGTATCGAGGCAATAGCGACCACCGATCTCGTATCGGGACCCGATCAACACTTTCATCGGGACCTTCCAACGCTCGTGGTTTCGTTTGCGCGTTCCGGAAACAGTCCGGAGAGTGTCGCGGCGGTCCGTCTGGCGGAGGCGCACCTTGGCGAGTGCTACCAACTGGTCCTTTCATGCAACGCGGACGGAGAGCTCTATCGTTTCTGCAACGGCAGGACAAATTGCCTTACGCTGCTGATGCCCGAAGAAACCAATGATCGTGCGTTTGCGATGACCTCGAGCTTCACCAGCATGCTGCTGGCCGCTATTTCCATGTTCACCGGTATCGAAACGTTCGCGCTCAAGGTAGCTCGGCTCTCGGACACGGCCGAAAAGCTCATCAGGGATCGAAACGTCGACATCAAGGCGCTCGCGGACAATGACTTCAGCCGCGTCATTTATCTCGGCAGCAACGGTTTCAAGGGCCTCGCGCAGGAAGCCAGCTTGAAGCTCCTGGAGCTGACGAACGGCCGGGTGTTCACCCTGCACGAGTCGTCGCTCGGTATTCGCCATGGCCCGAAGACGGTGCTGAAAGAGGATACGCTGGTGGTCATTTTCATGTCCGGCGATTCCTACACCCGCAATTACGACACCGATCTGCTGAATGAGGTCATCGCCGATGGACAGGTCACGAAAATAGTGGCGCTAACCCCCGAGGTGGTTTTCGAGCCTCAACGTCCAGAGCTCTTCAAGATCGAATCGGCGCAACAATACTCGGACCTCGAGCTGCTGTTTCCTTACGTCGTCTTTGCCCAGATCTACGCCTTTCACCACGCGGTCCGGGTTGGTAACCGCCCGGACAACCCCAACCCGTCGGGAACGGTCAATCGGGTCGTGAAGGGCGTGAAGATTCACAGCCGCACGGTCTAGCCGGGACTACCCATGAATCGAAGGCCATGTACCTGGGAATAGACGGCGGCGGCACCTGGACGAAGTTTGCGCTCGTACGCGACAGCGGCGAATTGCTGGCGGAGCACGAATCATCGGGTTCGTATTATCTCGACGTTGGTCTCGAAGGCGTGCGGGACGTGTTCGAGGCGGGCGTCGCAAGCACCTTGAGTGTCGCGGGGGCGACGCTGGACGACGTTCATTACGCGTTCATCGGCATACCGGCCTACGGGGAGGACAGCCGACTCCTGGGCGAGCTCAACGCCCTCCCGGCCAGGTTGTTCCCCCGGGGCAACTATCGTTGCGACAACGACATGGTGTGCGCCTGGGCCGGTTCGCTCGCCTGCCAGGACGGCATCAATCTCATTGCCGGCACGGGCTCCATAGGATTCGGGCGGTACGGGAACCGGACGGCTCGTTGCGGAGGGTGGGGAGAAGTCTTCGGCGATGAGGGATCTGCCTACTGGGTCGCTCGCCGGGGGCTGCAACTGTTCTCGAAGATGAGCGACGGACGCGCCGCGCGAGGCCCGTTGCACGACCTGGTTCGAAGGAAATACGGCCTGGCGCAGGACCTGGATATGAGCGCGCTGGTCACCAAGGACTGGGATCGGAACCGGGCACGAATCGCCGACTTTTCACGGCTCATGGCGACCGCGGCCCGCGCGGGAGACGACCAGGCCGCGAGGATATTCGTCGCCGCCGCGGACGAGCTGGTCGAAATGGTGGAGTCGATACGACTGCAGCTTGGTGCCCCTCAGGATGCGAATATCAAGGTCTCCTGCTCCGGCGGCGTGTTCGACGCCGGAGACGTGATCACAGCGCCGCTTGCGCTCGGCCTGGCCCGCCGGAATCCATGCTATCGCCTCACTCCGCCGGTGTTCTCACCCGCGATCGGCGCCGCGTACTACGCAGCGGTCCTGGACGGCTGCGAGCGCATCCGGGACGCGCTGGCCCGAAGCCGCGAAACGCTCGCCGTGGGACGATCGGCGGCGAAATGAAAGATTCTATCCTCCGGTAGCTTTCATTCACATCGGATCCGCATTATGATTTCTTACGTTTCGTTACGAGTCCAGCCGAATGCGAGATACCAGCAGCCGGCGCGACAAAATCGCGTCAATGCTCAAAAGCGCCGGCAGCGTCCAAGTCTTGCCTCTCGCCGAGCGCTTCGGGGTGTCTACCGTAACGATTCGCAATGACCTGAGATTCCTGGAAAGCCTCGGCGTGTCGACGCGCACCTACGGCGGCGCGATCCTGAACGAGAGAATCGACCGCATCGTCGAACGGGCCATCGAGCACAAGCGGCAACTGTTCGCGAAAGAAAAGTGCGACATCGGCAAAGTCGCTGCGCAGTACATCGATCCCGGGGACGCTATCATTCTCGATTCCGGAACGACAACCTTCCAGATTGCGGCTCAGCTTGTGGACAAGAAGGGCGTGACGGTCGTGACCAACGGCCTGAACCTGATGAACAAGCTGGCGCAGCTGGAGCATCTCGAGCTGATCATGCTCGGTGGCACGTTGCGGCGAAAAAACATGTCGTACTTCGGTGCGCACGCTGAACAGGCGATGAGCGAGCTGCACGTCGACAAGTTGTTCCTCGGCGTCGACGGCTTTCACATGGAGAAGGGCGTGACAACGCACTTCGAACCGGAAGCGCAATTGAACCGGCTCATGTGCAAGGCAGCCAGCAAGACCTTCCTCGTCACGGACTCGTCCAAGTTCGGCCGGATCTGTTTGCACCAGATCCTTGACGTCGTACAGGTCTCGACAGTCATTACGGATCCAGGCATACGCGATGAGTACCGCACCGGACTTGAAAAACTGGGAGTCAACGTCGTCGTTACAAACGAAGGATAGGAAATTCCTATCCTTAACGCCGCGCACGACAGCGCCGAACCCGACCAGATCTATCGCCGCTCGAACGGCCGCTCCCTCTAATATCCACGATCCGGACGACAACGAGATCGAGCCCGTCGAGGAATGCATGAACCGGAGTCGAAGCGCAGCTTTCGGTCATTGTCGTTCAACCTCCCGGAAGTAGCGCCGACGGGTTCACCCACGCGATGCGCGAACGGTTCGAACGAAAACAACTCCGGTTCGAGCTGCATGAAATCTTCATACGCTCCGTTTGCCTCCGGCGTCGTAATGAGCTTTGCCCGCTCCAGCCGTCGAAGTATGTTCGTGGTCTCGACGCGCGCCAGTTCGGGCGCAGCGCATGCGTAATGCAAGCGTACTTTTCGCGGGGCGAAGGCAGTGGCGCCGATGGGTTCATCCAGGGGGTCCGGAAGCTCGCTCGTAGTTCGATACCGGGACAAACGCCGGGTTACAAGCCCTCGTGGAAATCCTGGCCCTGCAGAAAAAGGCTGAACGTCTCGAAAAATTCCCGCGGTTTTTCCAGAAAGGGCGATAACGGCGAGTCGGACCCGGCGGAACAAAGTCGTAGTTGTTCGACGGCCTCGGCATTGACCGTGCCGGCCCCGGAGCCCGAGAAGTCCGGGGAATTGGGCGTGCCTTGACTGTCCCGCGTTCCGCCGAACCCGCAGGGACTGACCGACGCGATGAGCGTCAGGGACGCCACGGCGCGCCAGCATCAACTCTTCGAACCAGCCGTAGTTCCCCACCGTCGCCGACACGTTGGCCGAAAACTCCCCGGTGGGCTTTGCCGAAATGTATTTGACCGCTCCGCCAACCTATTGCGGCCGTACAGGGTTCCCTGCCGTCCGCGCAGCACTTCGATGCGTTCGACGTCGACCACGTCGAGAAACGCGCTGCGCCCGGCCGAGATAGACGTCGTCCAGATAGATCCCGACACCCGGCTCGAAGAAAGCGATGGAATCGATCTGGCCGACGCCGCGAAGGTAGACAACGGCATTGTTCGCGTCGCCGACGTGGATGCTCAAGTTAGGCACCAGGGACTGCAGGTCGCCGATGTTGGCGACTTGCAGGTCTTCGAGCGCGCCCGCCGAGAAGGAAGACACCGAGATCGGCACATCCTGCAGATTGGTGTCACGCCGCTCGGCGGTGAGTGCTGCACATTGAGCGAGCCCAGGTCCATGTCGTTCAGGCATCGATCGTCGCCGCCGGCTAGAACCGATACTCCACCGTCGCCGTCACCGTCCGCGGATTGCCGTAGAACGCCGTGATGCTGCTCTCCAGCCCCAGGGTCGGGAAGAAGTAGCCCGCCACCTTGTACTCCTCGTCCGCCAGGTTCTTGCCGTGGATGCCACCGCGCCAGTGGCCGCCGTCGTCCTCCCACACGATGGAAAGGTCCCACAGATTGAAGCTCTCCTGATCGAGGAACGGATTCGGCGCCTCGAACTGGCTCGCCTCGCTTCGGTAACTCACGGAGCCGATGACGCTGAAAATGCCCGACCTGTCGAACAGTGACAGGTCCGCAGCCCAGGTCATCGTGCCGTTGGCCGTCCATTCCGGCGTGTTCTGAAATACCCGCTGGTCGGCGACGTCGACGCCGAACGCGTCGATGAACTCGTTGAACCCGGCGTCAATGTAGCCCACCGACCAGGCAAAACTCAATGGCTCAGTCAACTGCGCCGCGCCTTCCAGTTCGACGCCGTTGATGTCGGCGTCTGCTGCGTTCGAGGTAATGCCGGCAAATGAATCGATCACGCCGTCGCCGTCGGAATCGAAGCCGACCGAACCCGGTACCTGTACATCCTCGTAATCGGCACGAAAGACGGCGAGGCTGGTCGTCACGCGATCGTCGAGCCACGACGACTTCAAACCGAGCTCCCAGGACGACACAGTTTCCGGATGAAAAATCATGAACTCGAAGATGTCGGCCTGGTCGATGTCGCCGTCCCCGTCGAGGTCCGGCGCTGCGGTGGTGAGCCCGCGCGGATCGAAGCTGCCGCCCTTGAAGCCTTCGCTGTAGCTGACATAGACGTGCTGTTCCTCGATCGGCCGCCAGCTCAGCGATACTTTCGGCGTGAACTCGGTGAATTCCTCGCTGCCGTTGAAGTCCGATGTCGTGCCGATCGGCACGGCCGTGCCGCCGAAGCGCTCCGACGTGCCGCCGATCATTGTCTGGCGCAATACGGTGGAGTTTCGCTCATCCGACGTGTAACGCCCACCGAGCGACACGCTCACGGTGTCGGTGAGATCGTAGGTGAAATCGGCGAACAGGGACCAGGTCGAGGTGTCGACGTCGCTCAGCGTGAAGGCATTAAGCCCGGGCAGACCGAGAACGTCGCCGGTCAGGCCAAGAATGACGTCGAACGCATTCAATGCATACGCGTCGAGGTAGTAAGCACCGACAATGCCTGACAGCCGTTCGCCGGTATACAGAAGCTGCAGCTCCTCGGAGAACTGATCGTTCTCGTAAACGACCGGCACGTCGAGATCGGCCGCGGGAAGGCTGTCGAAGTCGATCGGCGACCAGCTCTCGTCTTCGCGGTACGCCACGATATTCTTCAGCGTAAATCGATCGCTCAACTGCCAGTCGGCCGTCAACGCGACGCCGCTCGCCTCGACTGATTGCTGCGGATTGTTGAGGCCCGCGCGCGTGTCGAACACATCGTCCAGAACCGGCGCGCCGCTCACGTTGCCCGGCGTCAGCCGATGCCCCTGGCGCGGATCGGAATCGTCGTCGATATAGTCTGCGGCAAAACGCAGGAACAACGCATCCGTCGGCGTCCACTCCATGCTGAGACGCGCACCCAGCAGGTCCTTGTTGTAGTTTTCCAGCCCCGCGATATTCCGGTTGTCGCCGAAGCCGTCGCGGGTCAGGCGCGCGAGCGACCCGCCGATGCGGAACGTATCCGTGAGCGGCGCGGACGCCGTCACGATCGCGTCGAACTGATTGTAGGTTCCGATAGAACCCTTCACCTTGAACTCCGGCTCGTCGGCGAGCCTCGAGGTAACGTACTTGATCGCGCCGCCGATCGTGTTGCGTCCGTACAGCGTGCCTTGCGGCCCGCGCAGCACTTCGATGCGTTCCACGTCGTAGATGTCGAGCACCGCTGCCTGCGGGCGGTTCAGATACACGTCGTCGACGTAGATGCCGACACCTGCCTCGAAGCCCGCCACCGGGTCCTGCTGCCCGACGCCGCGGATGAACGCCGTCAGCGTGGTGTTCGTGCCGCGGGATACTTCGAGCGTCACATTGGGCGACATCTGCGCGATGTCGATGATGTTGTCGGCGCCGGTCAGCGCCAATCGCTCGCCGCCGATCGCCGTGATCGACAGCGGCACGTCCTGGATCGCCTCCTCACGGCGCCTGGCGGTGACGGTGATTTCCTCGATGGCCCCCGGCGCGTTGTCGAGCGACTGTCCCGATGCCGCCCCGGTGGCGTCGCCAAGTGCGAACGCGGCGACGAGCAGCGTCCCGCAAGCGTACCGCCCCGATAGCAAAGAACGTGCGTACATGGTGTGGTCCCCCTGTCCGCCGGCAGGAGCCGCCGGCTCATTATTTCAACGAACGCTCAAGGGATATTAGTTCAACGTTCGTTGAATAACAAGCGGTCGATGCGCGCCAGGGCAGCGGCGGCTCAACGGGATGCCGGCTTCCTCCCGGCGCAAACCGCCTCGAACCCGGCGGCAATGAATGCCGGCATACGAGCGTTGATCGACGCCATGTCGGAGGATTTGCACACGCCGCCCGACAGGTTGTCGATGCGCCCGGTCTCCGCGAAGGTGAGCGTCAGCGCGCCGGACAGGAAGTGATAGCTCCAGTAGAGATCGGCGTCGTCGCAGTCCGGCAGGACTTTTCTCAACGCCTCGATGAAGCGCGCGACCAGCGGATCGAAGTAGCGCGTCATCAGTTCGCCGCCCCACTCGGTCGAGTTGTTGATCTGCGCGATGAGCGCGAAGTAATGGCGCCATTCCTCGTGATCCGACGCCAGCAGATCGAGCAGCGGATTGGTGAAGGCGCCGATGATCTCCTCGACCGTCGGCAGGTCGTCGGGGTGGCGCTGCTCCACCTTTTCCAGCGCATCCAGGCGAATGCGGTTCAGATGATCGACGCGCCGCATCATCACCGCGTCGAACAGGTCGCGCTTGGATTTGAAATGGTAATAGGCGAGCGACACATCCGCATCGGCATTGCGCATGATCCGGCGCACGGTGACGGCCGCGAATCCGTCGCGGGCGAACAGCTCCTCCGCCGCGTCGAGGATCCGTTCGCGGGTCGGGTGCGATTTTCTGGTCGTGACTGCTTCGTTCATCGGTTTCCCCGGGCGTCATCATACAGTTGTGTTTCAACGAACGCTCAACTAGTATTCAACGATCGTTCAATTTCAGATCTGCAACGGCCTTTCGCTGGGAATATGGGGGTACCGGAGGTAATGAATGGCATGGTTTTCGCCTGAGGTCGCCTTTCTGCCGGAGATTATCGCGCTCAACGGCCGTTGGCTACGGGGCAAACCGGCCGTGATCCAGGACGGCCAGACCGTCTCCTGGGCGGAGTTCGCCGACCGCACCGCACAGGTGGCGAACGGACTCATCGCAGCCGGGCTCGAGCGCGGCGACCGCGTCGTGCTCCTGATGGGCAACAGCCTGGAGATGGCCGAGGCGATTTTCGGCTCGATCCGAGCGGGCCTGACGGTCGTGCCGCTTAACGTGTCGGTAACGGACGATGCCGTCCGGGGCATGATTGAGGACAGCGGCGCGCACGCCGTCATCGCCTCCGACCTGCACGTCGGCCGCATCGAAAACCTCCGCGCCGCTCTGCCGGACATTATCGGCGAGCGCTATTTCGCGGTTGCGGCGTCTGCCAATGACGCCAAGGCCTGGCGAAACTTCGGGGAAATGCGCGACGCCGCCGCCCCGAAGCCACCCGCTGTCACCGTCGCGGCCGACGACGGCTGCAACATCATCTACAGTTCCGGCACGACCGGTTTACCGAAGGGCATCGTGCACAGTCACGGCTGCCGCATGGCGTGGGCGAACGACATGGCAGTAGCGCTGCGCTACCACGCCGGCGCGCGAACGCTGGTTGCGCTCGGCATGTACTCGAACATCACCTGGGTCGCGATGCTGTCGACCATTCTCGCCGGCGGCACGCTGGCGATCCGGGCGCGATTCGATCAACGCGATTGCCTGCAGATCATCCAGGACGAGAACATCACGCACTTCGCGATGGTGCCGCTGCAATACCAGCGCCTGCTCGAATGCGAGGAATTCTCCCGCTACGACCTGTCGTCGCTGCAGGCTTACATGTGCTGCGGTTCGCCGTTGAACCTGCAGCTCAAACAGGAGATCGTGGAGCGGATGCCCGGCGATCTCATAGAGCTGTATGGCCTGACGGAAGGCCTGGTGACTATCCTCGCGCCCGAGGATGTCGGGAAAAAACTGGCGTCCGTCGGGCGGCCTTGCCCCGGCCAGGATCTCGGAATCATCGACGACGACGGCAATGAACTCGGTCCGGACGAGGCGGGCGAGATCGTCGGCTCGAGCCGGCTGATGATGAGCGGCTATCATGGCAACGACAAAGCAACGGAGGATGCCACCTGGGTCCACCCGTCCGGCAGCCGCTGGCTGCGCACGGGCGATATCGGGCGCATCGACGAGGACGGTTTTCTCTATCTGGTCGACCGCAAGAAGGACATGATTATCTCCGGCGGGCAGAACGTGTACCCGGCCGACATTGAAGCCGTCGTCCTGGCGCACGAGGCCGTCAGCGAGGCCGCGGTTATCGGCGTCGCCAGCAGGAAATGGGGAGAAACGCCTTTGGCCATCGTCGTCAGCCGGTCGGGGAATGCCGTCGACGCGGACGAAATCACATCCTGGGCGAACAGCCGGCTCGGCAAACAACAGCGGATTGCGGCGACCGTCGTGATCGATGAACTGCCGCGCAATCCGAATGGAAAAATCCTGAAGCGCGAACTCCGCAAGCGATTTGCAACGCTCCAGTTCTGACATGCAGAAAAAAGCGACTGACGACGACACCGGCCGGTTCTACGAGAGCGGCGACGGCCTGAAGCTGTTTTATCGCGACTACGCGTCCGGCCGCAACGGCACTCCCGTCCTCTGCTTGCCGGGGCTGACGAGAAACAGCCGCGATTTCGAAGACATCGCAGTGCATCTTTGCGCGACGCGGCGGGTCGTGACTCCGGATCTCCGCGGCCGCGGTTTCTCGGCACACGATCCGGAGTGGCGGAACTACCATCCGGGCACCTACGTTAAGGACGTGAGGCGACTGCTCGACGAACTCGGCATCGACCGGACGATCGTCATCGGCACGTCGCTCGGCGGCCTCATCGCGATGGTCATGGCGAAGCTGGATGCGGCGCGGCTCGCCGGCGTGGTGCTGAACGACATCGGGCCCGAGGTCGCGCCAGCCGGACTCGCGCGCATCGGTGCCTACGCCGGCCGCCTGCCGCCGGTCCGGAGCTGGAGCGAGGCCGTGTCCCAGACCCGGGAAATCTACGGCGAGTGGTGGCCGGGCCTCTCGGACGGGCAATGGATAAAAATGGCGTGGCGCGCGTACCGGGAAGGCGCGGACGGCGTCCCGCGGCTCGACATCGATCCCGGCATCGGCACGGCCATCCGCGCAGTCGGCGCTCCGTCCGGCGATCCGTGGCAGGCTTTCGATGCGCTGCACAATACGCCGACCCTCGTCCTGCGCGGCGAGCGCTCCGACGTCCTCTCGGAGGATATTCTGCAGCGGATGCGGCAGCGAAAGCCGGACCTGATGACCGTTACCGTCGCCAATCGCGGCCACGTGCCGCTCCTCGACGAACCCGAATGCATCGCCGCGATCGACCAATTCGTTGGAGGACTCTGAACCATGCCGCTGCGATTCCTCGTTCTTCTGCCCTTGCTGGCGGCCTGTAACGCGGCGGCGACGACGCCGGCTGAAGCACCACTCACTGTCAACATCGACCGCGACCGGGTCACGGTGTCGGGAATATCCTCCGGCGCTTACATGGCCGGGCAGCTTCACGTCGCGCACTCGAGCCTGATCGGCGGCGCGGGACTGATCGCCGGCGGCCCCTACGCATGCGCCGGCGGCTCCATCGAGAAAGCGCTGGGTCTCTGCACCAAGGGTGGAGATTTCGATCTGGAATCGATTGCGGAGCACGTGAGCCGGCTCTTCGAATCCGGGGCCATCGACGATCCGCTGAACCTTGCCGACGACCGGGTATGGCTCTTTCATGGCGCCGCCGACGCGATCGTCGATGCGTCCGTAACGGCCGCGGCGGCGGATTTCTACCGGGGGTACGCGCCGCCGGAGAGCATCGCACTGCTCGAAACGGTGGCTGCCGCACACGGCATGCCGACGCTCGCGGCCGGCGCGCCCTGCGGCGAAATGGTGTCGCCCTTCATCAATGCCTGCGGCTTCGATGCGGCCGGCGCGCTCCTCGAACATCTATACGGTCCGCTCGAAGAACCTGCGGCCAGCACCGGCGAACTGCGAACGCTCGACCAGCAAAAGTTCGCTGACGTCGAAATGTGGGATCGCGCGCTTCTCTACGTGCCTGAGGATTGCGCCAAAGGCGCCTCATGCGGTTTGCACGTCGTGTTTCACGGCTGCCGGCAGTCGGCGGAGTTCGTCGGCGACGCCTTCGTGAAGAACGCAGGCTACAACGAATGGGCGGAGACCAATCGCCTGGTCGTGCTTTACCCGCAGGCCGCGAGCAGCAAAGTCGCGCCGGTCAATCCGCACGGCTGCTGGGACTGGTGGGGCTATACCGGCGAGCAGTACGCGACGAAAGACGGCGCACAGATCGTGGCCGCCAGGTCGCTGATCGATGCATTGATGCAATGAGGTCGCCGATGGTGCATGGCGGTCATCCGGGCCCGGTCGCGCGTGGCTATAACTTCTAATAACCACCGGGCGGGGTACGGGATCATCGGAGCGACGAGCGGACCGCGCGTGCTCGCCATCCTGCTCTTCGCGTACATCTTCAACTTCATCGACCGTCAGATCGTCGGCATCCTGGCGGTGCCGATCAAGGCGGAGCTTCAGCTTTCCGACGAGCAGCTCGGCCTGATGGGAGGGCTCGCTTTCGCGCTCTTCTACACCGGGCTCGGCATTCCCATCGCCTGGCTCGCCGACCGCAAGAGCCGTGTCTCGATCATAGCCGTCAGCCTCGCGCTGTGGAGCGCGTTCACGGCGCTCTGCGGCTTCGCCCAGAATTTCTGGCAGCTGTTCCTCGCCCGCATGGGCGTCGGCGTCGGCGAGGCGGGCGGGGTCGCGCCGTCCTACGCGCTCATCAGCGATTTCTTCCCGCCCGAGCGGCGCGCGCGGGCGCTCGCCATCTTCTCCTTCGGCATTCCGATCGGCGCGGCGCTCGGCATCTTCTTCGGCGGCTGGATCGCCGGCAATCTCGACTGGCGCTCCGCTTTCATCATCGTCGGACTCGCCGGGCTTGTCCTGGTGCCGCTCGTCAAATGGGGGATCAGGGAGCCGGTGCGGGGCGGTCATGACAGTGCCGACGGGCGCGCCTCCGAGGATGCGCCGCCGTTTCTCACTGTGGCGAAGAGGCTCGCGGCGACGCCGAGCTTCTGGCTGCTTTCCTTCGGCTCCGCGTCGGGATCGATCCTCGGTTACGGCCTCATTTTCTGGCTGCCCTCGTTCTTCAGCCGCAGCTTCGGGCTGGAACTGATCGAGGTCTCCTGGTTTTACGGCTCGATCATACTGGTGGGCGGCCTCGCCGGTACCTGGTTCGGCGGCTGGCTCGGCGACCGCATCGGCAAGGCGAATCCCGGCGCCTACGCGCTCATCCCCGCCGTCTGCTTCCTGATCGCCGCGCCGGCCTATGCCGCGGGCATCTTCGCGCCGTCGCTGTCGGCGGGCTTCGTCCTGTTCCTCATTCCGCAGGCGCTGGGCCTCGCCTGGCTGGGACCGATCCTGGCGGCCGTGCAGCACATCGTGCCGCCCAACATGCGCGCCACTGCATCGGCCAGCTTCCTGTTCATCAACAACCTGCTCGGCATCGGCTTCGGCACCTGGTTCTTCGGCTTCATGTCGGACCGGATGACCGCCACCTACGGCGCGGACGCGCTGCAATATTCGATCCTCTGCGGGCTCGGCTTCTACCTCCTGAGCTCGGCGATCTATTTCATCGCTGCCTGGCGGCTGAAGCGCGACTGGTACCGGGGATAGACCAATACGATGCAGGAGGATGCATAGCTCAATCGCGCGAAATTCGTGCGGGGCATACTGTGTCGGATCGCCGGACGCACGAATTGCCTTTACACTAGCCGATTCCGCACGCAATGGATGGAATCTACGGATGTTTCGACCACGCCCGGAGTCTCTCGAGAAGTCGGGTCAGTACCGGGATAGTTCGGAGGTTTCCGCTGGGCATTCGCCCGTGAGATGCGCTCCTACGGGAGGAATCGAGCCCCCGCAGGAGCCCGTCTCACGGGTGAATTGAATTATTCCTGCGCAAAGTCCGCCCACAGCGGCAGATGATCCGACGCGCGGCGCGCGTCGCGGTACACCTCGGCGCGCAACAACTGCAGACTCGGCTCGAACCAGATTCGATCGAGCGGGAACAGCGGCCAGCGCGATGGATAAGTCGCAAGGCGGCCGGCGGAGCAGAAGGTGCGCGCGAGCAAGCGTCCGATCGCGCCGGACCCCGTCAGCTCGTTGAAGTCGCCCATGACGACGGTCGGCCGGTCATCGGCTTCGGCCAGGGCTTCGATTTTCCGCCCCTGCTGGCGCCGCTCGCTCCGTCCCAGCCCGAGATGAGTGGCGAGGACATTGATACGGCCGAGTTCCGTTTCGATCGATGCTTCGATCATCGAGCGCGACTCGCGTTTGCCGAAACTGATGTCATGCACCCGCCAGGTGGTGATCGGCCAGCGGCTCAGCAACATGTGACCGTAATCGCCATCCGGGGTCCGGATCGTTCGCGCCTCTGCCCGGTTGCCCAGGCTGTTGCCCAGCAGATCGAAACCATCGCGGCGATCGCGGCGGCTGTCGACTTCCTGCAATGCGGCGATGTCGGGGCCGATCGAATGAATGTGCTCGCGGACCCGCTCCGGATCGGGGCGCCCGTCCGTGCCGATGCAGCTATGCACATTCCATGTGAGCACGCGCAACGTCTGGCCGGTCATCGGGACCGTTTCCGACGGATACGGCCGACGATGCGCTGCAAGGCGAACGCCAGACCGACCCACAAAACCATCACCAGGCTGAACAGCAGGATATTCGTCGCGTGAGGATCGCGCCAGACTTCGCGCAGGCGGTCGCCCAGCATGATCACGATGAAGATGCCGGGCAGCAGCCCGAGCGCGGTGCCCGCGAGATATGTTCTGGCGGGCACGCGGGCGGCGCCCATGACCATGTTCACCACCGTGAAGGGCGCAATCGGCACCATCCGCAGCGCCAGCACGGACGCGACGCTCTGGTTCTGCAAGCCCCGGTAGACCGCACGAAAGGTTCGTCCGGACATGTTGCGAATCGATTTTGCGCCGGTCCAGTCGCCAACCACGTAACCGGCCCAGCTGCCGGCCATCCCGCCGGCCATCGCGCACAGGAATCCGGGAAAAGGCCCGAACATCATCCCGGTCACCACGATCAGGACGGTGAGTGGAAAAAATACCAGGCTGCCCAGTACGTAGGCGACGATCACGAACGGATAAATCCACCACTCGTCACGCGCACCGGAAAGCGCCGACATCAGGACCTCCGGATCCGCCCACTCCGCGAGCGGCGTGTAACTCCACACGAGCGCTATGCCCAGCAGCACGGCAGCGGCGATGCCGAGCTTGATGAGCCGGCCGACATCCGAGCGCCGGGTCTTCGCAGCGAACATGTCGCCTATGAATTCCTCAGGCCGCAACGGCTGCTCAGGGTCCGCGACAAAGTTCAGGACATCCGCGAGCACGGCACTCTGATATTTGTGCGCCGCCAGCGGCGCGAGTCCCCTGTCATCCTGCGACATTCGCTCCGTAACGGCGATCAGCGAACCGGCTCGGTCCAGTTCGCGCTCTAGTTTCCCGGCGTCGGCTCCGAGGTGTTCGCCGAGCAGCCGGCACAGCAGCGCGCGAATCCGCCGTCGAACACCCGCTGTCTCGCCTGCGACGACCAGGTCGCACTCGCTGTCGACACCCATCGAGCGATTGTTGAGATTGGCGGAACCGACGCGCAGGAGCACGTCGTCGACGATCATGAGCTTCGCATGCACCATGACCGCATTGTCCCGATCGCCTCCGACCCACGGATAAAGGAAGCGAACCCGCGATGTCAGGTCGGCCTGTGCGACCTTTTCCCGGAAGCGTTGCCGGCCGCTCCCCATGGTCTGTGCTTCGAGCCAGCCGCGCGGCATGCGCGGCGTGACGGCCACGACTTCCAGCCCGCGCTTCTCCCGCAGTCGCTCGACCAGTGCGTCGGCGATGCAATCGGCGGTCAGATACTGATTCTCGATATAGATCCAGCGTTCCGCCCTTTCGATCGACGCAAGGTAGAGATCCCGGACCTCCGTGACGCCGGCGCGTGCATCGCTCGCGGGCAGTGTCCGGGCGATCCCGACTTCGACATCCTCGAAATCCGGTTCGAGGCCGTGCGGCCAGTTCCCGTCCGCCTCCGCAACTCCGATCTCTTCGGACGTGGCCTCCTGCCAGCGCAGACGCGCGAGTTCGAACAGGTCCTCCGCCGCACGGCCATCAACGATCATTTGCAGATCGTGAAAAGGCGGATAGGGCTCGTTGTCCGTATCGACGCGCCGCGGATGATCCACCCGGTGTTCCGACGTATCCCACCGGCGGATGGTCAGGTCCAGGCCGCCGCAGAATGCGAGACGACCGTCGATCACGACCAGTTTCTGATGATGGCAGGCAGCGACCGGCAGGCAGTTGTCGAGCGCGACCTTGAGGCGCTCCGGGGTCCGCCATTTCAAATTGAGAGACGGCAGCGGTTCGCGGTCGAGAGCATAAAGGAGCGAGTAGTCCCAAAGCAGCAGATGGACCGTCAGACCCGGCGTCTTTGCGATCAGATGCTCAAGGTAAGGCAGCAGCGTCTCGGGGGCGCCGTCGTCGGCCCGACCCGAACGCCCGACCAACGGTGTGCGACTGTCGATATCCCAGCCCAGAACCACGATCGATTCGCGCGCCCGGGCCATCGCGCTCCGCAGTGCGCCGAAATAATCGGCCGCGTCCACCAGCAGGGCCGCCCGGGCGGCGTGCGCAATCCGCCAGACGGTTCGGCCTTCCTCGAGCATGCGACCTGTGCCGTCCGTCTCGGTTGAAGTCATGATTGCGGCATTTTACCTGCTGGCACTCCGGCGAACCCGGGGCGATGGCATCGGACTAAGGCCGTGCGCTCGCGGGTCCTTCGTTGTGATCGAACTCGGGCACCCGCATCAATACCAGGGCGCCGACCACCAGCAACGGCAGGACGGCAGCGACCGCGGAACGGGCGTTGCCGGTCGTCGCCGCGGCAAATGCGACGAAGAACGGCCCCAGCACCGCCGCGAACTTGCCGATCATGTTGTAGAAACCGAAGAATTCGGCGGGCTTGTCGGGCGGAATCAGGCGCGCGAAATAGGAGCGGCTGAGGCTCTGGACGCCGCCCTGCGCAAGGCCGACCAGGCAAGCCATGGCGTAGAACTCGGCGACGGTGTCCATGAACGCGGCCCAGGACGTGACGATGACGTAGATGGCAAGCCCGATCAAAAGCCCTCGCTTCGCGCCGATGCGTTCGCCGAGCCAACCGAACAACAGCGCGGCCGGAAAGCTGACGAACTGCACGACCAGCAGCGCGATCATCAGGTCCGTCTGGCCGACGCCGATCTTGTAGCCGAAGTCGACGGCAACCTTCATCACCGTATTGACGCCGTCGATGTAAAGCCAGTAGGCGATCAGGAACAGCAGCGCGGGCCGCAGCTGGCGAATATGACGGAACGTTTCCTTGAGCTGAGTGAAGCCCATTGAGACGGCGGAGCGGAGACGAGGTCTGACGGCGGGTTTGTGTTCATGGACGACGGAAAGTACTGGCCCGGTAAAGACGAGCCACCACACGGCGACCGTCAGGAACGCGACCCGGACCGCCGTTTGTATATCGGGCAGGCCGAACCAGCCAGGCTCCAAAATCATAAGCAGATGGACCGCAAACAGAATGCCGCCGCCCACGTAGCCCACCGAAAAGCCGAAGGCCGAGACCTGATCGAAGCGGTTCTCGGTGGTGACATCCATCAACATGGAATCGTAGAAAATATTGGCCGCCGCGAACCCGGTCGATGCCACGCCAAAAACGAAAGCTGCCTGCTGCCACGCGCCCTGCGGCACCCAGTAAAGCCATGCCGTCGTAGCCGCACCGATGAGTGCGAACACGGTGAGCAGCAGCTTGCGCAGGCCGCCGCGGTCCGCAATGGCGCCGAGTATGGGCGCGGAGAGTGCCAGCAGCAGACTGGCGATCCCGTTGACCAACATGAGGCGGGTGGTCGTCTCGGCGCCGGTTGCGTCGACACTCCAGTATTCGTTGAAGAACAACGGAAAGAATCCCACCATGACGGAGGTGGCAAAGGCCGAGTTTCCGCAGTCATAGAGCGCCCAGGCGACGACGGGTTTCCGCAGCACGAGGGCGCGCCATCCGGTAGCAGGTGTCGTCATCGAGTCATTCCCGGTCAGTGACTATTGAGATTCGATCCGCTCCCGGTAGACCGCCAGCGCGCGCTCGATACCGTCACGATAAGCGTCTTTCTGCGCGGCCGTCTGCCAGGTGTTTCGTGCTTCGACGCTGCGCCACAGTTCCGTCACTGCGTCCGCGAGAAAGCGAACGTCATCTTCGTTGATCCAGGTCACGCCGTCACGCACGACGTAGACGGGTGAGGTTTGCGCGAACGCGAATGCGTCGCCGACATAGCGGCTCGACGGACCCATGGCGCGCGCGGTCACCCAGCCGCCCAGGGGCAGATCGACCGAGGTGCGGAAGGCCCGCCGGGTGTCTTCGCCCGCCGTCGCCCAATGGCGGGCGACTTCGCCATTCACGATGATCTCGATCCGGTCGAGGGGCACGATCGAGCGTACCCGGACGGTTGCACGAAGCCTGCTTGCGTCTCTGGAGGACAGTCGTATTTCGTCCCCCGGTTGCCGGCCGTCCAGCTCGAGGAAAAGCAGGGGTCCGTTCGTCGCGAAGGTTCGTCCGTTCCTGACGGCCATCAGATATTCGTCGAGATCGAGCTCGGACGCAGATTTTCCCACGCGCGCATAGGTCCTGGCCGTGCCGCCGGACGGGTCGTACCAGACGTCCGAAAAATTGTCCGTGCCGCCGGTCGCCGCCAGCCGGAAGCCGCTGTTCAGGAACTTGTAATACACGGCGGTCGAGTCGACTTCGGCCGACGCGACGGAGACGACATCGTAAAAATCACCTTCGCCCAGCGCCACGTGCAGCGGGATGTCGGAAGATCCTGCATCGGCCGGCGTCTGCACCGCCTGGTTGTATGGATGTACGTAA
>JBOHZD010000193.1:0-8407 GCA_050738315.1 Woeseiaceae bacterium | reverse complement strand
TTCGAGACCGCTCAATTTCGCAAGATTGCCTTGCGCCCTTTGGAGGAACGCGACGGCGTCCAGATTGACCTGGGATTCGTCGTGACCATTGACGCCGGTCGAAAGCTTGGCGAGGAAATCGCCGACGAGAATCTGTCCCGGCAACGCGGCTTCGATCATGCGTGCGAGTTCGATCGTGACATCGCCCACGATGTAATCGTGAATGGTCGGGTTCAAACCTTCCGCCTGATGAAACTCATAGCAGCTGCCGACGTGAAAACACGCGCGCAGCCGAGGCACAGCCTTCGACGTGGCCTTGTTGCGTGCGATCGCATTGTCGGCCAGCACGATGTGCATGAAGTGATACAGATTGACGTTGGCTTCGAGACCATGGTCGCGATTCCAGATGTAGAAACCGTCACCGCTGGAAGAGCGGGCAAAGTTGATGCCGATCTCCTTCTCCAGCATCTTGGCGTGCGCCGAATTGAGCGAGTAGGAGAGGCTGTTCAGCTGGGACATTTGCTCGAACGGAGTCAGCAGGCTGAAACCCACGATATCGAACATCGTGACCGCGCGACTGGCCACATAGTTGATGCCGTAGCGACGAATCATCTTTTCGATGATCTGTGTCTCGACCGGGTGCCCGGTCAAAGCCTGCCGCAACGCGATGAATCGGGGCTCGACGTTCAACAGCCGCGCCACCTTCTGCATCTGGGTCAGGGTCAGCTGGCGGTCGCCCGATATGAGCTCGGTGATAAAGCTGGCAGAAACCCGCTGCGGCAGCTGTGGGGGGTCACACGGCTCGGCCGTGTAATCGGCGATGGCGTAATGCGGCACCACCAGCACCAGGATGCCTTCGTCGAGGGGCGACCAGCTCAGAATGCTGTTCTGCCCCAGGGACCATTCCGCATGGAGGCTCTGCTCGAGATGCACCAGATTGCTGCGCTGGCGGAGTCCCATTTCATTGGCAAAGACGGCCAATTGGTCGAGATAGGGCGAATAGTTGGCGACTCGCCGAATGCCGGATTGCGATAATTCGTCGTATTCCATCTACTATTGTGTCGCGCTCGCGTTACTGGACGTCGCAGGCCCTGATTCCACACGGCCTGCAGTAAAATCCCCACGTCCAGACGGGTACTGAGGGACCCCGGCTTCTAATGTATATTGAGCGTACCGTCGCGCCAAAGTAATCAACTCCGGGAGACACTGCAAGCTTTATCAACAACTGCTTCTATGTTGCTCATATCTTTCGTGTTGCAGGTGGACGAAAGCCGGCGATTTACATAATAATTATGCTCTCTTTTTGCGCCGGTGACACGGTGCCCTTGCGACGGTCAATACACCCGATGTCCTCCGACGCGCCGAATATTGCCGAAGTACGGCGCCTGCAGGCACGCCTGCAGGACTGGCTCATTACCACGCCGGTCCTGCGGTGCCGCAACCTGGAGCAGCGCTTCGGCCGCGCCACCCGGATATCGGCCAAGCTCGAGTTTCTGCAGCGTACCGGGACTTTCAAGCCCCGCGGCGCACTGTCGACGATGCTGTCGCTGGCCCCCGCAGAACTCCGTGCCGGCGTGACCGCCGTCAGTGCCGGCAATCACGCCGTCGCGACTGCGTTCGCGGCCCGGGCAACCGGCACCACCGCCAAAGTCGTGATGACGAAGTCCGCCAATCCGGTGAGGATTCAACGATGCCGCGACTACGGCGCCGAAGTGCTGCTGGTCGACGACATTCATAGCGCGTTTGCCAAGGTGGACGAGATCTGTGCCGCGGAAGGGCGCTTTTTCGTGCACCCGTTCGAAGGCCCGGCCGTGGTCCGCGGAACGGCGACGCTAGGTCTCGAAATCTGCGAGCAAATTCCCGGTTTCGATGCGGTCATCGTGCCGATCGGCGGCGGCGGACTCTGCGCCGGCGTCGCGAGTGCGATCAAACAACTGAAACCCGATTGCGAGGTTTTCGGCGTAGAGCCCGAGGGCGCGGATACGATGAACCGAAGTTTCGCAAGCGGCGTGCCGGAGTCCATCGATCAAGTCAGGACCATCGCCGACAGCCTCGGCGCGCCGTTTGCATTGCCGCTGTCGTTCTCGCTCTGCCGGTCCTACGTCGACCGACTGGTGCGGGTGTCGGACGACGCATTGCGAACCGCGATGCGTACCTTGTTCAGGGATCTGAAAATCGCGGTGGAGCCGGCCTGTGCGGCGAGCACCGCCGCGCTCGCCGGGCCGCTCGCGGACGACCTGGCGGGCCGACATGTCGTGCTCGTACTCTGCGGCAGCAACATGGACTGGGGGACCTGGGAAAGCCAGGCGGGCGCCGGGCCGGCTGATGTTGCTTGAGCGCCTGAAGACCATCGTCGGGCCGGGCGGCTGGAGCGACGATCCGGACGAGCTACGGCCGCACCTGACCGAGTGGCGTGACGTCTACCATGGGCAAACACCGCTCATGGTGTCACCCGCCAGCACCGAACAGGTAGCCGCGGTGGTCAGGGCCTGTGCGGAGGAAGGTACGGCGATCGTCCCGCAGGGTGGCAATACCGGGCTGTGCGGCGGCGCGATTCCGAGCCCATCCGGCCGCGAGATACTGCTGTCGCTCAGTCGCATGAATGCCGTTCGGTCCGTTTCGCCGCGGGACTATTCGATGGTCGCGGAAGCCGGCTGCATCCTCGCCGATATCCAGGCGGCTGCCGCGGCTGCCGAACGGTTGTTTCCACTGAGCCTGTCCGCGGAGGGCAGTTGCCAGATCGGCGGTAACCTGTCCACGAACGCGGGTGGCATCAGCGTTCTTCGTTACGGCAACGCGAGGCAGCAGGTGCTGGGGCTGGAGGTCGTCCTGGCCGACGGCCGTATCTGGAACGGGTTGAGGGCATTGCGCAAGGACACCGCCGGTTACGACCTGAAGCAATTGTTCATCGGCGCGGAAGGCACGTTGGGCGTGATTACGGCAGCGACCTTGCGTCTTTACCCCGTCGTCCGCAATGTGCGCACCGCGTTGCTCGCGTTGGAGAGCGCGCGGCATGCCATCGATCTCCTCGGCCTCCTGCGCGAGAAACAGGCCGATCGGCTACAGGCGTTCGAACTGATACAGGATCGCGCGCTGCGCTTCGTCTTGCGGCACATTCCGTCGACGCGCAATCCGTTCGAGCGTGCATTTCCATGGTACGTGCTGCTCGAAACGTCACACGACAGCGAGACTGATGGTCTCGAAGCGATTCTCGCCGACGCCATCGACAAGTCACTGGCCGTGGATGCAGTGATCGCGAAGAATCATGCGGAAGCAGAGCAACTATGGCGCCTGAGGCATGCCGTTTCCGAAGCACAGAAATTCGAAGGCGCAAGCCTGAAACACGATATTGCCGTGCCGATTGCAAGCATGAGCGATTTCATCGAGCAGGCCGGCGCCGCAGTGATAGCGCGCATTCCGGGCGCAAGAATTGTCGCATTCGGCCACGTAGGGGACGGCAACGTGCATTTCAACGTCAGCCAGCCGCGGTCCCTGGAGCCCGCAACCTTTCTCGAACAGCGGGAGCTTGTTGCCGCGATCGTCTACGGTATGACGGCATCCTTCAACGGCAGCATCAGTGCGGAACACGGCATCGGGCAGGCAAAACGTGAGTATCTGCGGCAATACCGGGATGCGACCGAGCTTTCACTCATGCAGTTGGTCAAAAAGGCGCTGGACCCGGGGAATATCATGAATCCAGGCAAGGTGATCGCCAAATCCCGTAGCGATTCCTGAACTTCACGTTAAACTTGAACTTCCTGAGCAAACGGGCCGGCCATTTGTCGATCGAAAACCAACGCGTACGGGCTCAGCCCTGGCAATGAAATGAGCGCTTATTTGGACAATATCGAACAGTCGTTCTCCGACCAGCTTTCCGAGTTTGACGTCAAGCTGCGAGAGCAGGACGACAATGCGTCGCTGCTGAAGGAGATTCATGCGGCGATTACGATGCTGATGTCGCAAACCGGAGACCGCGACACCGAAATCCGGGAGATTCTCCAGAAGCGTTACAACGCGGGTCAGTTGCGCCTGGAGACCTATCAGCTCGTACGCAACGTGCTCGACCGCGTGGTCATCGAAAGCATGGCAACCATGCCCGATGCCGTTGACGAACCGATTGCCGACGACTCGTACGCCCGTACGACCGTGATCGACAATCGGCCGCAGCATGATGAGGCGCCGCAGGATCAACTGCAGGTCGGGTCCGTACTGCGGGACCGCTTCTTATTGCAGGAACGGGTATCCGGCGGCAGCATGGGCGTCGTCTACAAGGCGCTCGACAGGCGCATCGCGGAAGCGGACGGTGTCGATCCCTGGGTGGCCGTCAAAGTGCTGTCACCCAAGCTTTCGAAGAATGGCCACGCGTTGCGTGCGCTGCAGCAGGAGGCGGCCAAGGGCCGCTGTCTGTCGCATCCCAATATCGTCCGTTTCATTGATCTCGACCGCGACGGCGACATGTATTTCATCGTCATGGAGTGGCTTGAAGGCCGCTCGCTGGCCGCCATACTCGACGAGGACAGGAATCACAGTCTCGATGTGTCGACAGCGCTGGATATCGTCCGGCAGGCGGGTCTGGCGCTCGATTATGCGCACCGTTGCGGCGTCGTCCATGCCGACGTGAAACCGGCCAACATCATGATCACTCCCTCGGGGCAAGTGAAGCTGTTCGACTTCGGCATCGCGCGCATCCGGCAGAAACAACATCACAGCCGGGGAGATTTCGACCCGGGTGTCCTCGGCGCGATCACCCCGGCCTATTCGAGCATGCAGGTGCTGACGGGCGAGGACCCGGTGCCTGCGGATGACGTGTTTTCGCTGGGCTGCCTGATGTACCGGCTGGTCGCAGGCCACCGCGTGTTCGGGCCACGCAATGCCGCAGAGGCCGCGGAGCAGGGCATGGAGCCACAACGGCCCCAGGGGCTCACCGATACGCAATGGCGCGCATTGAAAAAGACCCTGGCCTATTCGCGTGTTTCGCGTTTCAACTCGCCGGCGGAATTTCTGTCCGCCATGGATGCCGAGGAGCGCCGTACGTTTACGGATCAACCGATCGTCGTCGAACCCAAGATGACGTCGCAGGCGCCGCAGCGCCGCTGGGGTTTCGCGGCCATCACGCTGGTCGTTCTCGCTTCGGTTCTGCTGCTGGTCGCCCGCCCGGACCTGATTGATGCAGTCCGGACCGGCGGCAAGGCGCTGAAGGATCGAGTCGGCTCACTCACGACCCGCACGACGCCGGAACGGCCGCGCGAGGAACAGCCTGCGGCGGGCTCGGTGCAGGACGAAGCGGCTGAGGAATCCCGGGAAAACGGCATTGCCGGCGACCCGCCAGACAGCGTCAGCGAAGGCGGCCCTGCAGCCAATACGACCGCGGACGGCCGCTTCACACCGCCCGGAACCACGGCCGACGAAATCGAAATCCCGTCCGAGTCGGCAACGAATGAGCCGACGCAGCAAAGCCCGGCAACGGGAGAAACGACACAACCCGGAGAATCTCGGCAAGGTCCCGCCCAGGATGGCAGAACGCAGACCGGTCCGTTCACGGAAGGACCCGTTCAGGAAGGACCTGTCCAGAACGCGACGCGACAGCCCGGCACGATCGAAGATGGGGCGACACCCGATACCGGCACGCCCATGGAGCCCGGTGTGACAGATGCTGCAATGGCCGTCGTGCCGGCAACCGTCACCGTGCCGATCACGCCCGCCGGATCGATGCGGGCGGAGGTCGACCTGATCTTGCGTGAAGATTCCGGCGCGGCAGTCGTCGAGCTGGAGCGCGAAACGGCCGGACCCGAACCGCTTGCCGTGGTGGTCGAGGAAATCGGCTTCAGCGGCAATCAATCGCCGTTGACGACCGGGCGATATCGTTTGTCCAGCCAGGCAGCGCGCTTCGACGCGGGACAGACGACCGCGCGACTGACGATATCGATGCCCTCCGACACGGTTCGCGAGCCCGACCAGGAGGCCACACTGCTGTTGCGGAATGCGGCCAATGCTGCGTCCCAGTTTGCAATCATCAACCTGACGTTGGAAGACGATGACCAGCGGTCATTCGAGTCCGGCCTGCCCCAGGATACTGTCGGGTTCGCCGGCAGCCAGGTATTCGTACGCGAGCGCGACCCGGCTGTGCAGATCGACGTGCTCAGATTTAACCCGGGCGACACGGACCTCGAAATCCGTTATTTCATCAGCGGCGGGACGGCGACGGAAGGGGACGATTTCTTTGTTCCCGGCGCAACCGGACTCGTGTTTGCTCCCGGCCAACGCTCAGCCAGACTGCTCATACCGCTGGTACAGGATGCGACCGTCGAAGACGACGAATCGTTCACGCTCGAACTCCTGACGGACGCCAATTCATCGTCGCCGGACATTTATCGCGAGATCACCGTTATCATGCAGGATGACGACTCTCCGTTTTAACCCCACGCCTGGGCACTAGCATGGAAGAAAAAGAACTGCGACGCTATTCGCGTATCGTCGTCGATGGTGTCGAGCAGGCACCCAGCCGCGCCATGTTGCGTGCAGTCGGCTTCGACGACAAGGACTTCTCACGTCCGCAAATAGGCATCGCATCGACATGGAGCATGATCACGCCATGCAACATGCATATCGATCAGCTTGCCCGGCATGCTGCCGCGGGCGCGGATGAGGCGGGCGGCAAGGGCATCATTTTCAACACGATCACGGTGTCGGACGGCATTTCAATGGGCACGCCGGGCATGCGGTATTCGCTGGTATCGCGTGAAGTCATCGCAGACTCCATCGAGACCGTGGCGGGCGCGCAAGGGTTCGATGGTCTCGTGGCCATTGGCGGCTGCGACAAGAATATGCCGGGCTGCGTCATGGCAATGGCACGACTGAATCGACCTTCCGTGTTCGTCTATGGCGGCACGATTCAGCCTGGCGCCGGGCGCCGCGACATCGTCTCCGTGTTCGAAGCGGTCGGTGCGCTGTCCGCCGGCAGGATCGGGCCGGAAGAACTGCTCGACGTCGAGCGAACAGCCATTCCCGGCCCCGGCAGCTGCGGTGGCATGTACACCGCCAACACGATGGCATCCGCGATCGAGGCGCTGGGCTTGAGCTTGCCCGGCAGTTCGGCTCAGGAGGCCGTGTCGCCACACAAGTCCGACGACTGCCGACGCGCCGGCGCCGCGGTCCTTGATCTGCTCGAGAACAACATCCGTCCGCGCGATCTGTTGACGCTGCAGGCGTTCGAAAACGCCATCACCGTGGTCATTGCGCTCGGCGGCTCGACCAATGCCGTGCTGCACCTCATCGCCATCGCACGCGAAGCAGGCGTGCCATTATCGCTCGACGACTTCACGCGGCTCGGCAGACGCGTACCCGTGCTTGCGGACGTCAGACCGAGCGGCCGCTACCTGATGTCCGAACTCATTGCGATCGGCGGTATTCGTCCACTGATGAAAAGACTGCTGGACGGTGGCCTGTTGCACGGCGATTGCCTGACGGTCACCGGCCGGACTCTCGGTGAAAATCTGGCCGGCGTGGCGGATTACCCGGACGGCCAGGACATCGTTCTCCCGTTCGACAAGCCGATCAAGGCCGACAGTCATCTCGTCATCCTGTACGGTAATCTCGCGCCGGAGGGCGCGGTCGCAAAAATTTCCGGCAAGGAAGGCCTGCGCTTCGCGGGACCTGCCCGGATTTTTCATTCGGAGGAGATGGCGCTACGCGCAATCCTCGACGACAGGATCGTTGTCGGCGATGTCATTGTCATTCGCTACGAAGGCCCGAAAGGTGGGCCGGGCATGCGGGAAATGCTGGGTCCGACCGGCGCCATCATGGGCAAGGGGCTCGGCGCCGACGTGGCCCTGATTACCGACGGCCGTTTTTCCGGCGGCAGCCACGGCTTCGTCGTCGGACACATGTCGCCGGAGGCGGCCGTGGGCGGTCCCCTGGCGCTGATCGAGGGCGGCGACCTGATCACGATCGATGCGACGTCACGGCGCGTCGATGTCGACATCAGTGAAGATGAATTCACCAGGCGCCGCCATGCCTGGGTACGACCGCCATCGGCCGTCACCGGCGGGGCGCTGGCCAAATACCGCGCGGAAGTGCGCTCGGCATCCGAAGGCGCCGTGACCGTGGCGCCGCCCTGGGATTAGGTCTTCGGCTCAGGTGGACAGTTGGTGTTCGTCGTTCATTGGAAGCGGAGCCTTGGGTCGGGGACGGCTTTGTTGCTGGAGCGTGTATTGCTGCACGCGGAGCCTGGAGCGGGGAGGGCTTTTCGGCTCTGGCATCCTGCTTCGCTCTACCTCCTGCATCCCTGCAGTCGTCAGGAACGCCGTAAATACCTCCCTGTAGGCTTCGGGCTCGACATCCCTGTCTCGCACGATCCTGAAAAGCCGTCCCCGATCCAGACTGCGCCCCCACCGTCCGGGTCCGATTCGACCACACACCCGGGATGGTT
>JBOHZD010000192.1:0-12786 GCA_050738315.1 Woeseiaceae bacterium | reverse complement strand
CAGACGGATAGTACGGATCGTCCAGTTGGTCCATCAGCACTTCTTCGCTGACGCCGATGATCGTATGCCAGCGGGTGTCCTCGCTGTCCGGGTTGCCGATCATGATCTGTTGACCGATCGGATCGGTATCCGGAAAAACTTCGTGCGCGAAACCCTGGGCAATGACAACCACCGGCTCGCTCGAGGCGGTTTCGCGCGCGTCGAACCAGCGTCCGCGCAATAGCTCGAGCCCGAGCACGTCGGCGTAGTTGTTCATGACGCCGGCGTAATTCGTCCACGGCAGTTGTCCCGATTCCGGCACTTCCATCTTTCGAGTGCGGTAAGGCATGATCCATGAATCGATGCCGGGGTAGGAATACGCGACGGTGGCGCCCAACGCCTCCGGTCTGGCGTTCAGGCGTTCGTTCAGTTGCTCGAAGAATCGGTACTGGGACGCTGCATCCGGGTACTTCGATTCAGGCAGGCCGATGCGGCCTGTCAGCAGGTTCGTATGCTCGATGCCGAGCGGCTGGGCATTCATGTTGACGATGCTGCGGATCATCAATCCTGAACAGACGAGCAGGATGCAGGACAGCGCGATTTCCGCGGTAACGAGCGTGCGGCTCAACTTCGATGCGGATACGCCGCTGCCTTTCGAGCCTTCCTTCAGATAGTCGTTGACGTCCGTCTGCGTCGCCCGCAAGGCCGGCGCGAGACCGGCCGCGACGCCGGCGGCGATGGCCGCAAACACAGCAAACAGGAACGCTCGCCAATCGAGCGTGAAACCGATCCAGAACGGTTGCTGGATGTCCGCGGCGATGAATGCGCGATGGGTGAGATCGAGTCCGGCGTCGGCAATAAACCAGGCGATGACGGCGCCGGCCGCTGCCAGAACGACGCTTTCGGTCAGGACGTGCACGACAATGCGCCAGCGGCTGGCGCCGAGAGCGGCGCGCAATGCAATGTCCTTCTGTCGCGCCGCCGTGCGGGCGAGGATCAGGTTGGCGACGTTTGCGCACGCGATGAGCAGGACGAACAGCACAGCGACAAACATCGTGGAAATCATGGACCGCGCTTCCTCGGGAATGTATTCGTGCTGGAAGGGCTTGATCGCCGACGTGACGTTTTCGTTCTCCTTGTATTGCTTCGCGAGCGCAGCAGCGATATTCGAAAACTCGGCGCGCGCCTGATCCAGCGTCACACCGGGTTTCAGGCGGCCGAAGGCCTCCACCGTAAGCCCTTCGCCGCGCGTGAACTTCGTCAGGTCAATCTGCAGCGGCACCCACACTTCCTGGATGAGCGGAAAGCGAAAACCTTCCGGCATCACGCCGACGACGGTCGTTGCGACTCCGTTGACGCGAATCGACTCGCCGACAATGGCGGGATCACCGTTGTATCGATTCAGCCAGACGTCATATCCCAGAACGATGACCGGCTGTGCGCCCGGCTCGGCGTCCGTCGGTACCAGGGTCCGTCCGAGCTCTGCCTTCACCTGCACGACATCGAACGCCGAAGGCGTGATGAATGCCCCTTCGAAACGCTCCGGCAATTCGCCGTCGGATAGATTCACGGTGGCGCCGTAAAATGCCGCCAGCTCCTCGAAGCTCGACTGCTCGCGGCGCCAATCCACGAAATCGTGTTGCGAGATTTCCAGGCTGTCGAGGCCTCGCAGCGGATTCGCAGCCTCGACATGCATGATGTGCTCTGCGTGCGGAAACGGCAGCGGCGTGAGCATGTACGACTTCACCACCGTGAACATGTACAACGTAACGCCAAGGCCGAGCCCCAGAATTGCCACCGCCAGCACCGTAAAACCCGGACTGTGCCGTAACTGGCCCGATGCCTGGCGCATTTCATGAACGATTGCCATCATGACGAATCTCCCCTGCCGGCCGCGTAGATTCGGCTCGTCTCGTTGTACTCACTCATATCGCAACGCTTCGATCGGATCGATCCGGGCAGCGCGCCGCGCCGGAATCCAGCAGGCAGCGAGCGCAATCCCCGCCAACAGCACCGAGCCTGCAACCAGCACAAGCGGGTCGATCCTCTCCACTTCGAACAGCAGGGACTCGAGTCCGCTCGTCATGAACTGTGTGAGGACGATGCCGGCCAGCATGCCGGCCAGAGCCGAGCCGAAGCCGCGTCGTACGACCATCCCCAGGATTCGTCGAGCGTCCGCGCCGAGCGCGAGACGGATGCCGATTTCCCTGTACTGGCGCGCTACGTAGTAGGCCAGCACGCCGAACACGCCCACCGCCGACAGCAGGACGGCCGACAAGGCGAAGCCCGCGATCACCACGGCCCAGTGACGCTGGTCGCTCAGGGAATTGCGCAGACGGCTTTCCAACGGGGTGACGTCCGCCGGCACCAGTGAGGGGTCCAGGCGCCGCAGCGTCGTCCACAGCGGCTCGACCAACGCCAGCGGTTCCGGATCGGTGCGCAGATACAGGTAGATCGGGTTGTTGCTCCACCCCTGGCTTATCGGTGCATAAACGCTTTCACCCGGATTCCCGAGTCCATCGAACTTCACGTCGCTGACGACGCCCACGACGGTGACGGGCTCCGTCGTGTCACCGCCCTCGAACATCTGCTTACCGACCACGGATTCGCCAGGAAAATAGCGTTTCGCCCATGTCTCGCTGACCAGCACTGCCGGCAATGAATCCGGAGTGTCGCGTGCATCGAACCCGCGCCCGTCCAACAGGCGTAGGCCCAGTGACTCGAAGAAGCCGGGCGTCACGGCCGTCCAGGGGGTCATCGGCTGGGTGCCCTGCGCCGCCGGGCGGCCGACCAGCTCGAAATTGTTGTTCGAGCCTGGGCTGTCGGGCGGTACGCCGGTCGCCAGGCCCGCGGCAAGCACGCCCGGCATGTTCCGAATCTCCGGCAACGCTCGTTCCCAGAACCGCAGGCGAGCCGCGTCATCGGGATGGTTCGTCTCCAGCAGCCGAAGGTGGGCGGTCAGCACGTGAGCCGCTTCGAATCCGGGATCGACCCGCTGCAACTGGAGCAGGCTGTTCACCAGCAGTCCGGCCGCGATCAACAACGGCAACGCGAAGGCGAACTCGAGTGCCACCAAACCGTTGCGCACCCATTGTTGCCCTTTGCCCGCGCTTGCATTCTGCGTCTTTTGCAACACGCGATTGCAGTTGACGGCGCCGCCGAACAAGAGCGGGATCGTGCCGAAGACGATGCCGCTTGCCAGGCCCGTGATTCCCGCGAACGCCAGCACTTCGGGATCGATCGTCACTTCCGCGAGTCGCGGTAACTCGGGTCCCAGCGCGCGATACAACTCGAGCAACAGCGTCGCCAGGCCGATCCCGGCCGCCGCGCCCGACATAGAGAGCAGCAGGCTCTCGATAATGGACAGGCGGGCGAGTCGTTGCCGGCTGGCGCCCAGGGCGGCGCGCACGGCCAGTGCCTGCGACCGCTCCGAGGCGCGCATCAGCACCAGGTTTGCAATGTTTGCCAGCGCAATCAGCAACACGACGAGTACCGCGCCGAAAGCGACCCAGAGGAAATCTCCGGCATCGCCGACGATTGCGGAGCGCAGGGATCGAGGCGTCAGACGCGCTGTCTCGTCCTGGAAACCGGCTTGCCAGAGCGGGAAGATGCGCCGGCTGATCGCGGACAGGTCGGCCGCCGCGCGCGTTACGTCCACGCCGGGCTTCAAGCGTGCCACTGTGTTGAGGAGAAACGGCCCGCGGCGGCTCGGCTCGGCGAGCTGCATCACGGGCCACAGGTCCGCGCGCATACCGGGCAGCTCGTCGACGCCGGGCGGCATGATGCCGACGACCGTGTGGGCGAGGCCGTCGAGAGTAACCGTCTGGCCGACGACATCCGCTCGTTCACCGAATCGCCGCTCGGCAAACGCATGGCCCAGCACTACGACCGGCGCCGCGCCCGGCCGGTCTTCGCCAGGGCGAAATGCGCGGCCGCGTGCCGGCGGTATCCCCATCACGGAAAAGAAATCCGCGGTGACCCGGCGAGCGCTGACCCATTGCGGCTGTTCGCCGCCGGTCAGGATCAAATCGGTGGATTGCATCGCGGCGACTGCTTCGAAACTGGTGTTCTGGCTCTCGACCGCCTGGAAATCGACGACCGAGGTGTTCCATTCACCGTCTGCGTTGTGCTGCCGGATCAACACCAGCCGCTCCGCGTCGGGATACGGCAATGGCGTGAGCAGCACCGCATTAATGAGGGCAAAGACCGCCGCGGCTGCTCCGATGGCGAGTGCCAGTGTGAAAATAACGCCGGCGCTGTAAACCGGACTCGCCGCGAGGCGACGCGCGGATTGACGGATCTCGAAGAACACCAATGAGAATGTCGACATCACGTGCCTGCGCTCATTCATGACGCAATGCTTCCAACGGATTGACGCGCAAGGCGCGCAGTGCCGGAAGCAACGACGCGAAGATCGCGACGGTGCACAGGATCAGTGCTACGGTGATGAGCGTGGGTGGATCGAACGGCGACACGCCGACGAACATGACCGAGAGCAATCGCGCGAACAGCACGGCGCAGACGAGGCCCACGCCGAGACCGATCCCGAGCTGCAGCAGGCTCTGCCCCAGCATCGCGCCGAGAATGCGCCCGTTCATGGCGCCCATGGCGCGACGCACGCCAATCTCGCGCGTGCGCTGGCTGACCGTGTAGGCCAGCACGGCGTAAATGCCCGCGGCCGCGAGCACCACGGCAATGGCGGCGAAGATGCTGAACAGGGTGGAGGTCAACCGTCCGGGGAATTCCTCTCCCCAGATCCAGTTGTCATACGTGCTCATCCAGTAAACCGGAACGTCCTTATCCATCTTTGCCACGGTTTCGCGCAAGCTTTGCGCAAATGCCAACGGATCGCCGCGCGTATGCACGGCCACGGTGAGCCGGTGATAGGGCTCCTGTCTGAGCGGAACCAGGGCCGCCGGACGTACGGGATCGTCGAGCCCGTCCATGAACATCGCTTCCGCGACACCGACGATCGTCCGCCAGTCGGTGTCCGGGTCGTCCGGGTCCCCGAGCGCGATCTGGCGTCCTATGGGATCCTCGCCGGGGAAAGCCTCCGCTGCGAATCGGGCGTCTACGATGGCGACAGGCATGCTGTCGGCGGCGTCGTGTTCGTCGAACCAGCGTCCGCTCATGAGCCGCAGACCGAGGGTATCGGCATAGTTGTCCATCACGACCGCGTACTGCGTCAGCGGCAATTGACCGGTCTCTGACCCCTCCATGCCGCGCCGGCGGTATCCGGTCAACCATCCCTGGATGCCGGGATAAGAACTCGCCGCGGTAGCGCCGAACACGTCGGCGTGCACTTGCAGGCGCTGGATGAGTTGCTCGAAGTATCGATACTGCGCCGCTCCATCCGGATATCGTCGTCCTTCGGGCAAGCCGATGCGGCCCATCAGAAGCTCCATGTTCTCGACGCCGAGCGGACGATCGCCGATGTTCACTACACTCTTTATCGTCAGCCCGGAACAGACCAATAAGATGCAGGACAAGGCGATTTCCGCCGTGACCAGGGCGCGACTGAGACGCGACGCCGACGTGCCGCTGCCTTTGAATCCCTCTTTCAGATGTTCATTCACGTCCGTGCGCGTTGCGCGCAATGCCGGCGGCAGACCCGCGATCACGCCCGCAGCAACGGCCGTGAGCGTTGCGAACAACAGCACGCGCCAGTCGACCTCCAGAACGACCCAGAACGGCAGCTCCCACTCCGCCTTGACGAAAGCGCGCTGTGTCAGGTCGAGGCTCAGTTCCGCGAGGAAATAGCCGAGCACGGCGCCGCCGAGCGCCAGCACCAGACTTTCCGTCAATACGTGCGTGAGAACTCGCCGACGGCTCGCCCCCAGCGCGACCCGCAAAGCAATGTCCTTCTGCCGCGCTGCCGTGCGCGCCAGAATCAGATTTGCCACGTTCGAGCAGGCAATGAGCAGCACGAAAACCACTGCGGCGAACATCGTCGAGATGATGGTGCGCGTACCCGCGTCTACGAACTCGTGCTGAAAGGGCTTGATGGACGCGGTGACGTTCCGGTTTTCGGGATGTCGCTCGGCAAGCGCGGCTGCGATGTTCGCAAACTCGGCACGCGCCTGCTCAAGCGTCACCGCGGGTCGCAGCCGGCCGACCACCTCCACGGATTTTCCTTCGCCTCGTCCTACGAATGCCGAGAGATCGTTTCTGAGCGGCACCCAGACGTCCTGGTGAACGGGAAACCGGAAACCCGCCCGCATGACGCCGACCACCGTCACCGGACGGCCGTTCACGCGAATGTTTTCGCCGAGAATCGCCGGATCGCCATTGTAACGGTTCAGCCAGACGCCGTACCCGAGCACGATCACCGGCGGGGCGCCCGGCACTGCATCGGCCGGCATGAGCGTGCGGCCGATGTGCGCCTCCGTCCGCACGACATCGAAAGCTGACGGGGTCACGAACGCGCCGTCGACTCGCTCCGGCATATCGCCGCCCGACAGGTTCACCGAACTCGTGTAGAAAGCCGCAAGCGCTTCGAAGCTTTGCTGGACCCGCCGCCACTCGACGTAATCACGCTGGGGAACCTCCATGCCCTCGACGCCGTCCGCCGGGTTGGCGCGTTCGAGGTGCATGATCCGATCCGCCTCCGCGTACGGCAGCGGCGTCAACATGTACGCCTTGACGGCGGTAAACATGAACATTGTCGCGCCGAGTCCGCAGGCCAGAATCAGCAGCGCCGCTGAGGTAAAGCCGGGGCTGTGCCGCAACTGGCTCAGCGCCTGGCGCATTTCATGAAAGATTGCTTGCACACCCGTCCCTAATTGGCAGACTTGGGCCTTTGTCGCCCGCATGGCGGGCTCCCACCGGGGGTGAATTCTTCATTCCGTTCATTCGTAGCGCAGCGCGGCGATCGGACTGATGCGCGTCGCGCGCCAGGCGGGCAGGCCGCAGGCCGCGATACCGACCGCCACCAGGAGCAGCGACACCAGGCCGTAAGTCAGCGGATCGAACATCGAAATACCGAACAGCAGGGAACCCAGGAAGCGCGTCAGCAAGAGGGCGGCCAGCACGCCGGTAACCAGCCCGGCGCCGATCAACCAGGCGCCCTGCCCCAGCACCAGCGCAAGCACGTTTCCGGTTTCGGCGCCCAGCGCCATGCGCACGCCGAGTTCCGTGGTGCGCTGGCCGACGGAATAGGACAACACCCCGTAAATGCCGACGACCGCAAGCAGCACCGCGACCACCGAGAACATCGACAACAGCATCGTCGGCGCGCGCTGTTCGCCGAGCGACCGGGCGATGCGTTCGTCCATGGTCATCATGCCGAAGACCGGTTGTTCGGGATCGACGGCCATCACCGCATCGCGGATCTGCCGGCCGGCGGTTGCCGGCGGCAGGGATGTGCGTACCACGACGGAAGCCCGGCCGGGGACTACCTGCCTCGAGTAGAAGAAGTAGGTCTCCTTGCTCGTTGCTTCGTTCAGCCGGTCGTGCTTGATCGTCCCGACCACACCGATGATAGTCGACCAGATACCGTTTCCGTCTTCGTCTTCCAGGTTGCTGAGCCGCCGGCCGAGCGGATTCGTATCGCGGAAATACTTCCTGGCGAGCAGCTCGTCGATGATAACGACGCTCGGAGCGTCCACGCCATCGATGGACGGATCGAACGAACGGCCCTGCAACAGCGGAATGTCCATGGCGCGGAAATAGTCTTCACTGACGACTCGCTGGTGTCCGTGCGGCTGGCTTTCACCCGAGGCTTCGGTGTACCCCTCGATGCTGTAGCTGCCCTGAGAGCCGTCTCGGTTGAACGGCAGCACTGTAGTTATCCCTACTTCCGTGATCCCCGGCTGCTGCCTGATGGTCGCGAGTACGTTGTCGAGGAATGCGCGCCGCTGGTCGCTGTCCTCGTAGTGCCGCCCCGTGAGCTCCAGTTGCAAAGCCACCACCCCGTCGGGGTCGAACCCGGGCGATTCCTCCTGCAGGTTCTGGAAACTGCGCAACAGCAATCCGGCTCCGACCAGCAAGGTCACGGCGAGCGCCACCTGAAAGGACACCAGGACACTGCGTGCCGTAAGCGAACCGCGACTTGCCGTCTGTCCGCCGCCTTCCCGTATTACCCGTTGCATGTCCATGCGCCAGGCGGCAAAAACGGAAATGAGGCTGAAAGCAACGCCCGCCGCCACCGACACCAGGAACGCAAACAGCAGGACGTAAGGATCGATCACGACATCGAAGTTCTGCGAGCTGCGGTCAATACCGAACAGTTCGATGAGCTGGATGATGATGAACGACAGAATGAGCCCGAGCACGCCGCCGGCCAGGCCGAGCAGCACGCCTTCGAGCACGAGTTGGCGCGCGACGCGTGAGCGCTCTGCACCAACCGCCGAGCGCATCGCGAGTTCGCGCGCGCGGCCCAGCACGCGCGAAAGCATGAGATTCGCCACATTCGCGCAGGCAATCAGCAGCACGAATACGACCACACCCTGCAAAACCAGCAAGGTTATCTGGACATCGCCAACCAGGTAATCGCGCCAGGACTGCGCGCGCCCGGTAAAGCCGCTGCGCTCGAGAAAGTCGACGTAGCCCGCGGCGCGCTCGGAGATGCCGACGAAACGATCCTTGTTCGACTGCACGATCGAATCCATCTGCGCGTCCAGTTGCGCGACCGTGGCGCCGGGCGCAAGTCGGCCGATGCTCATCGAAAATTCATTGCCGCGCGATTCGTCGGACATCTGTTCCGTCGTGAATGCAAAGGGCACGTAGAGCTGGATGTCACGATTGGGAAACGAAAATCCTTCGGGCATGACGCCGACGACCCGGTACTGTTCGCCATTCAGGCGGATATCGCTACCGGCGATGTTGCGGTCGCCGTTGAAGCGGTTTTGCCATAGGTCGTAGGTGAGAACGACGACTTTCTCGTTGCCCGGAATCGCTTCGTCCGCGGTGAAGGGGCGGCCTATTGCAGGTGAAACCTGCAACGTCGAGAACAGCGAGGGGGTCGCCACCAGGCCGGTCAGGCGCTCGGGTGTACCACTCACCGCGAGGTTGAACGAGTTCCAGGTATAAAGCGCCGTGTCGGCGAGCGCCGCTGCCTGTTCGCGCCGATCCAGAAAATCGGGGATGGACACGCCCGCGTTCTCGAGTCCGTTGCCGGGGTAGGTGTTGTGCACTTCGACCAGCCGTTCGCCGTCCGGATATGGCAGCGGCTTCAGCATGAATGCGTTGATGACGCTGAATATCGCCGTATTCGCGCCGATACCGAGCGCGAGCGTCAATACGGCGGCGAGTACGAAGCCGGGCCTCGCGCGCAACGCCCGGAAGGCAAACCCGAAATCGTCTGAAATGCCGCGCATGAACTTCCCCCTTTCCAGTAACCGTCAAACCCAGGCTTTCGCGCGCCTGCCAATAACTACGAATCTGTCCCGGCACTTAACTACGATTCAATTCATGCCGACGCGGCTGTCCTCCTGCGCCCGCAACTCCTCCAGCGTTTCCTCGTCGACGACCTGGCCGTCAAACATGGCGATGCGGCGCTTCGCGCATTCGGCGAAGCGTGGGTCGTGCGTGACCATGCAGATGGTCGCGCCGTCGGCGTGCAGTTCGTCGAGCAGCTTCATCACCGCGTCGCCGTTCTTGGAGTCTAGGTTGCCGGTCGGCTCGTCGGCGAGCAGGATCGACGGCTGGCCTACCAGCGCGCGCGCCACCGCAACGCGCTGCTGTTGACCGCCGGAAAGCTGCGCCGGGTAATGCTTCACACGATGCGACATGCCGACGCGCTCCAGAGACGCCATCACCCGATCCTTCCGTTCACCGCGCGCCATGCCATCGCGGTAGGTCAGGGGGAGTTCGACGTTCTCGAATACCGTGAGGTCGCCGATGAGATTGAACGCCTGGAAGATGAAGCCGATTTCCTTGTTGCGGATGCGCGCACGCATGCCGGCGTTGATGTCCTCCACCGGGGTACCGTTCAAGGTGTAACGCCCGTCGCTCGGGGTATCCAGCAGCCCGAGAATGCTGAGCAGGGTCGACTTGCCGCAACCCGACGGCCCCATGATTGCGACGTATTCACCGCTCATGATCTCGGCATGCACGCCGGCGAGCGCATGCGTTTCCACTTCGTCGGTATAGAAGATTTTCTTGACGTCGGTCAGATGAATCAGCGGCTGCTGCGTATCGTTCATAATTCGATTCCCTTATTGTTCAATTCAGTTCTATGCGGTCGTGATCGTCCCATTGCGAGGTGTCGGAGAGTACGACCGTGTCCCCTTCATTCAAGCCATCCAGAATCTGCACCCGGTTGACGGACACCTTGCCGAGCGTGACCGGCACGCGCACCGCCACACCGGCTTCGGGCTGCACGCGAAACAGCCGCAGCGTCGAGCCCGGCTGGCCGTAAGCCGGCCGGCCGACGTGCAGCACATCGTCCAGGCGTTCTATCAATATGGTGCCGTCCACGGAAAGGTCCGGACGCGCGCCCGACGGCAGCTCTCCGACAATCTCGACATCGACCTGCACGGTGCCGTTCTGCACGGCCGGGTCGATGCGAATGACGCGGCCGTCCACCACTCCGTTGCGTGTGTCGATATCGACGGACTGGCCAATCCGGATGTCCTTGGCCTGTGTCTCCGCAATCCGCAGTTCCGCCATGAGTTCGTCCGGGCGGGCGACGCGCGCGATGTTGGTTCCCGGATTCACGCGTTGGCCTGCCTCGACTTCCAGCGTCTGCAACACTCCTTCGATGCCGGCGCGGACCTTAAGGTTTGAAAATTGTTCTTCGCGCAGCGCCAGTTGCTGGCGCTGCTGCTCCAGGCGCACGCTCGCGGCACGCAATTGGGCGTCCACCGCGTCCTGCAGGATATCCACGCGCTCATGTTCGACTTCGAGCCGGACCTTCAGCTGCTCGGCCGCAAGCTGGGCCCGGCGGTAATCGATGGCGGGAATGATGCCCTGGGCCGCGAGATCCGACTGCGCCTCGGACTCGAGGCGCGCGCCTTCGTATTGGGCGTTCGCGGCGGCCAATACGGCACGCTGGTCCAGCACGCCCGATTGCAATTGCACTTTGAGTGCCGCGTAGTCGGCCTCCGCGGCGGTGACCGCGGCATGCGCTTCGCCGACCTGCTGCGCCAGTTCCGGATTGCTCATTTCGACCAGTACGGTGTCTTGCTTGACCACCGCACCCGGCTTGACCAGCACGCGGTCCACGCGTGCTTCGCTGGCCGCGGCAATCCAGCGGATTTCGCGCGGCACCAGCACGCCGGGCCCCCGCACCTGCAACAGCATGTCGCCACGCTCGACGGTGTCGATATAGAGCGCAGCGCGCTCCACCGAAGGAGCCGCCGGTTCGAGAGTGGCCACGAATATGACGAGCGCGAGCACGACGGCCCCGGCGGCCGCCGTATAGCTCCAGCGCCGTGTCTGCCGCTTGCGTTTCAGGTCTTCCCGGACGAAGTCCATGCGGTTCCTGTCCCCACCCTCCGTTGTACGATCATGAAGTCGCTATGCACGGGCCGTGCCAAGTGCAAACTGCAAGGAATTGCGGGCCTGGGCGGGCGAGCGGCGCCGCCAGAGTGTCCGAAAATGGGACGCCGCGCCCGAAGTCGGGAATCGCCACGCAGGACTTTCAACCCGTTGGCATGCGGATCGCCCGCGTGCTCAGACCGATCTACCGGGCTCCATTCGACGAACGGCCTTCCGGCGCGAGGCGCAGGCTGATGACAACCGTCGTCGCGAGGATGCCCACGATAATGCCGACGGAAAGGAGCGGCGGCACGTGTATCCAGCCATGGGAGACCAGTTTGAAGCCGGCGAACGCGAGCACGGCGGCGAGGCCGTACTGCAGATAGCTGATCTTCTCCAGCGACGCAACCAGCACGACATAGAGCGATCGCAGGCCCAGGATCGCGAATGCATTGGAGCTGTAGACGAGAAATTCCCTGCGGGTGACCGACAGCGCGGCGGGCACGGAGTCGATCGCGAACAGGATATCGCTCAATTCGAGACCGATGATCGCGACGAGCAGCGGAGTGATGAGCAGGCGGCCATTCTCGCGCACGAAGAGATGCGCGCAGTTCCTGTCGCTGCTCATCGGCAGGTGCCGGGTCAGCCAGGTGACGAGCTGATTTTCCACGACCTCGTCCTCGGGTCCGTGCAGTGCACGAAAGGCCGCGAAAAACAACAGTGCGCCGAACAGGTATTGTATCCAGCCCCAGCGCTCCATCGCGGCGACGCCCAGGAAGATGAAAATCGCGCGAAACACGAGCGCGCCGAAGATGCCCCACAACAGCGCCCGCCGCTGGTTCTCCAGCGGGATCTGCAGCGTCTGGAAGATCAGGAGAAAGACGAACAGGTTGTCGAGGCTCAGACTCTCTTCAATCAGGTAAGCGGCGAGATACTCCTTGGCCGCTTCGCCGCCCATCAGTGCCCAGACGAAGAAGGTGAAGCCCAGGCCCACGGAAATCCAGACCGCGCTCCAGATGATGTCCTGGCGGCGCGAGCGCTGGTGCTGACCTCGATGGCTGAAGAGATCGACCGCAAGCAAGACAAAGAGCGTGACACCGAAAACGATCCACGCCCACTGGGGGATGTCGTCCATTTTTCCTTAACGAACCCGGGAAATCTGGGTCAGGCGCATATCGAACCGTCGCGCCGGACTGGATGGAAAACCACGCTAGGATTCCGAAACCCGCGCCTCATGGCTATTGCGCACAGAATATCCTGCATAGATGACGAGACCCAGACCCATCCAGATCACGAAATACATCCAGGTCACCAGCGGCAGGCTCACCATCAGGTACAGACAGAAGACCACACCCAGGAGCGGTACCACCGGACTGAACGGCACGC
>JBOHZD010000191.1:0-16176 GCA_050738315.1 Woeseiaceae bacterium | reverse complement strand
AAGCTGTACGACCCGGAGAACAAGCGTCTGTGCGCCACCGCCACCGGCACTTACAAGCCCCGCCGCAGGAAGATGGAACAGGACCTATAAGTCAACCGGAGATCTCGCTCGAGGCAAGCCTGCTTCGCCAGCCACGAAAAGTCGCTCGCGCGAATGGCCGATTATTTACGACGGGGTACACTAGCGCCCACAGATGGCTGCATTCAGTGTCAACGAGTTCTACCAACGCAACCGGCGCCTGGTCATCTGGGTCATCCTGTTCGGGTTGCTGTGGCTGCTCCGGGATTTCTTCGGGCTCGTCTTCCTGACGTTCGTCCTGGCGATATTCGCGACGCCGCTCGCGGAGTTCGGACGCCGTCGGCTCAAGCTGCCGCACTGGGCCGCATTATCGCTGGTCTATCTGCTGTTCCTCATCGTCCTCGCCTCGTTCGTGCGTTTCGTCGTGCCGAGCGTGGCGAGCGAGCTGAACCGGATGATCGACAATCTGCCGGCAACGGAGGTACGGCTGCTCGAAGTCAAGAACCGCTTCATCGATCGCTACCCGACGCTGCGGCAGCCGCTCGGCGGGTTCCTGGCCAGCGCGCTGGACGACGAGATGGCAGCTTCTGTCGCGGGGGAGCTCGCCAACGAACGGGCTCGCCTTTCGCTCACCGAAGCAGAGATTGCAAGGGCGGTTGAGACGAAAGTTCCGGCGGACGGTGCGCTGGCCGAATACTTCGGCCACCGGGATCAGTTATACCTCAATGCCCTCGTGGACGAGTTGTTCCAGCAGGTTCGCGATTACGCACCGACCGTCATCAACATGTTGTACCGCGGGACGGCAACCATCCTGCTCGCATTGCTGTTCAGTTTCTTGATCCTCAATGATCGCGGCGCCCTCAAGCGTGGTATCGGCCGATTGAAGAATTCGCGGGTCGGCGATTTCTACGAAGAAGCCGCTGAACCGATCGTGCGCTTCGGAATACTGCTCGGCCGCGCCATCAAGGCTCAAGCTTCGATCGCGCTCGCGAACACCCTGCTGACGCTGATCGGCTTGCTGCTGCTCGGGATTCCGCTGATTGCCATGCTCTCCGTGATCGTGTTCTTCTGCAGCTTCATCCCGGTGCTCGGCGTGTTCATTTCGACGATACCGATCATGCTGGTCGCGCTGAACGCGGGCGGTCCGATGCTGTCACTTTGGTCAGTCGGTATGGTCATCGTCATTCATGCAATCGAGGCGTATCTGTTGAACCCGGTGATCTACAGCCGGCACCTAAAGCTCAATCCGGTGTTCACGCTGATCATCGTCTACGTCGGCTACCACGCATTCGGCCTGTGGGGCATGCTGCTTGGCGTACCCGTCGCGCGTTACTTCATTCACGACGTGCTCGGTGTGCCGTTCCGCGATCAAGGCAGCGTGACCGGGCAATCGGAGTCCACCGGCCTCGCAGCAGAAAAGTCGCACGCCGCCTGAACTGGCGCGGTCTCACTGTCGCGGACTTTCCGGCGGACCGAGATAACTCGGCCGCACACCGCCCGCATCGAGCACAATTCGTTCGACGACGACACCGGGCGTCACCATCCAGAGCTTCAGGACGTGGTGGCCGGGGGTTTCGATGCGGTGTTGCGATGTCATGCGGCGCATGCCATCGGCGACAGCACGCGCCCATGTCTCCTGGCTCGCCCACGTATCCAGTGCAATAGTCTGCGGTGGATCGTCATCGAACGAAACCGCAACGCGCAATGGTTCGGCTGGCTGGAAATCCAGTGACGGTGCGACGTGTAGTTCCACGGTCAGATCGCCGGAAGAAAACAGATAAAGGTCGTATTCGAGCCGCGGCGTGTCCGTGCCGATCGTTTGCGCCTCCGCCGTGACCGGGAGGGGCGTGACGCCACCCAGCGTCCGGCCGAACCCGGGCAGCGTCTTCCATGAAACATCGGAGCCTGCCACGGAGCGGGAAAAATTCGGCGCCTCGATCGCGATGTGCCGATCGGTTTCGATGAAGCCTTCGAAACCCGGAGCGATCGCCGGCTTGTTCACGGGCAGTTCGACTTCGATACGCTCACCCGTGCTCGCCTCTACGAATAGATGGACCGCGTTCCTTCCCTCCGGCACGGACGGCCAGTCTGCGCCGACTTCCACACGGGCGCCGTCGTTGACGGTCCCGTGACTCGGCGTAATCGTTACCCACGGCTGATCCGCGTAGATCGTGTAGTCATACGCCTCACGCCCGCGGTTGAACACGTCGATCCAGCGCGTGCCTTGTTCAGCCGCATCGAGCGGCGGCAGCACGGCGGCCGGCGCGTTGTACGAAGGCCATGCCGTTTCTGAGCCTTCAATGGCAACCGCCATCGACGCACCCGACCGCGGGCGCACTTCACTGACTGCCGGCATCGTTTCGACCTCCGGCTGTTGCCAGTACGTGTAGCCCAGGTTGATCTGTGCCATCATGTGATTCCACTTGCCGCCCCCGAGCGCGTGGTACTTCCCGGCCAGAGCGCCGTCCTCCGCAAAGAGTGCGCGAGCCCGGGCCGCATCTTCATTCGCCACCGCGCTGCCCTGCAGCGCGTGCAGACGATTTCGTCCTGCCGCGACATAAAGCTCCTGCACCACGGCACTCGCCTTCACCGGATACAGCACGAGTTGAAAGAACGCGTCCCGGTACGCGTCCGGTAGCTGTGCATCGAGCTGCTCAGCGCGTAGAACGAGGTCGCGCCATTCATCCAGCACGCGGTCCGCTTCGCGATAATTCACCAGGCTGTAGGTGTCCGGCACCAGCATTTCGGGTTTTCGGCGTCCGTTCAGTCTGGTATAGCCGTTGATCAGGGCCGCGATTTCTGCAGCGTACCGTTCGCCGAATTCCCGCGCCGCCCACGCGCGTGAGAATTCGTCGAGCCGCTCGTACGGCCAGTGCGCCGGATCCCACGCCATGCGCAGGAAAAACTCGATCGGGAATTCCATCGGCTTCAGATCGCCGACGTTGACGATCCAGATGCGGTTGGCTCCGTAACGCCACGCCAGGTTCATCTGTTCCTGCACCTTCGTGATCGGCACCGTATTCAGCCATTTGTAATTGCGCGGACCGCCGACGTAGTCGAAGTGATAGTAGACACCCGCGCCGCCGGGCCGGTCGCGCTCCGCCGCCGTCGGCAACCGACGGATGTTGCCCCAGTTGTCGTCGCACCACAGCAAGGTCACATCGTCGGGCACGCGCATGCCGCGTTCATAGTAGCCCTGCACTTCCTTGTACAAAGCCCACAGTTGCGGCACCTCCGAAGGTTTTCGGTCCATCACGTCGCTCAGTATTTCGCGCTGATCCGCGACGATCTGCTCCAGTAGAGCCACGTTCGTTTCTTCCGACATGGCCTCGTCACCGTCGCCGCGCATCCCGATGGAGATGATCTTTTCATAATCCTCCACACGCTCGACGCCGGTGCGCCAGAATTCGCGCAAGGCCGGCCCATTCTTCGAGTAGTCCCACGGACCCTCGCCGTAACGCCGCCATTCATCGTGCGCCCGGGTCAGCGGCTCGTGATGCGAGGTGCCCATGACGATGCCGTACTCGTCCGCGAGCGGTGCATTCTGCGGATCGTCGTCGATGAAGGCGTTGCCCCACATTGCGGGCCACAGGTAATTGCCGCGCAATCTCAGGATCAGCTCGAACACATGCGCATAGAATTCGTGATTAAAACCACCGAATTGCTCCTTTGCCCATTCGCTCAAGGCCGGCGCTTCGTCGTTCAAAAAAATGCCGCGATACCTGACGACCGGTTCGCCCTGCACCCGGCGCCCGGGCTGCACAAACAGCGCGTCGCGCCTGGCGATCGGCACATCGGCCCACCAGTACCAGGGCGAGACGCCGATGTGTTCGGACAGATCGTAGATGCCGTAGATCGTGCCGCGCTTGTCGCTGCCTGCGATGACCAGCGCGCGGTCGACGCCGGGCAAGGGCGCGTCGACGACTTCCATCACGAACGATTCCCAACGGCCCTGGATTTCCTGTACGCCGAGTTTGCCTTGCCGGACGAGATCGCCGATCACCGCGCTGTGGCCGAGCGTGCCGACGATCACCGCCGTTTCGGCTGCGGCTCCTTCAGACGTCAGCAGATCGGGGCGCGCGCCCGTGACGCGTTCGAGGTCGGATTGCAGGTCGCGCGCTGCTCGCAGAACACCCCGGTGGTCGTCGACGTCCAGTAGCAATGGGATGGCCGCACCGTTGTGAACCAGCGCCAGTGCGCCTTTTTGCGGCGTGAATGAAATGTATTGCGGATCGCCGAGCGCGGCGAAGAGGTCGGCGGACAGGAAGAGCAACAGCGACAGTGTCCACGTGCATGCGTTTCGGGAGGTCGTTCGACCGGGTGGAGACATGGCGTCCTCCGCTGAATGATCCATCGAGGGTAATCGATGCGTGCGGCGCGCGCGAGTCAGGGGACAGTGAACGTGATGAGTGGCGACGTCAACCAACCTTCAACGCTTGCCACGCGCCAGCAAGAAGCGATACGGCCGCGCTGCATCCTCGGCCGCGTAGTCCACCCCGACCCGCGGTCCGACGGTGACGTCCCGGGGATCGACCTCGATGGCGCGATCCTCGATCCAGATCCTGTCGCCTGTGAGACTCGTGCCCGTCAGCCGCGTCGTGATCCCGAGCGCCTGCGCCAGCGAACCGGGACCTGCGAGCAGCGTCTGGTCGATCGCAGTCTTCCGGCGCCGCTTCTGCATCAGCGCCGCACCTTCCAGCGGTTGCCCTGCCCGGATCAGAATCGCGTGCGGCGTACCGAAACCGGCCGTCACGACGTTGAAGAGATGATGGATGCCGTAGCAAAGATAAACGTAAGCCGTGCCGCCCGCCTGGTACATCGGCTCCGTGCGCTTCGTGCGTCGGTCGCCGTAAGCATGGCTTGCCTTATCCCCAACGCCGGCATAGGCCTCCGTTTCAGTGATGATTGCGGACGTCAATACCCCGTTCACGCGTGCGCAGAGTACCTTGCCGAGGAGCTCACGGCTGATGTGCACGACATCTTCGCTGCCGTAGAACGCAGACTGCAGTTTCGCGGGCAACGCGTTCTGCCCCTGTTTCGGTAATGTGAAATTCATGCTTTCAATTTGTTGCAATAGATACGATACTCGCACCCGGGCAAACTACATAAAAGGAGGTGATCCAATGTCTAGTGAGATTATGACGATATCGATGCAGCCTTTGGGTCTTGATTCGATAATGGAGCAGCCTTCGTTATCCGGTTGAGAATCCCGGATCGATACCGATCCCGAGGTTGAAGATATTCGATCTCACGGAAGGCCGCGGCGACGCGGCCTTTCTTTTTTGCGGGCAGCGGTTTGCCCGAGCGGGGGCATCCGATCGTGACCGCACCTCTTCAGCCGGCATGCGCCCGAACGCCATTCCTTTGCGCCATCGCGAAGCCGGCCACGAGCGACAACGCCGCCAGCGTCCAGACGATGATCGCCCCCGTCGGCAGATCCAGTAACGCCGACAGCACGATGCCGACGAGATACGCAACCGCGCCGACCAGGTAACTCGCAAGCAAACGGTTGCCGCGGCGCCAGCGCATCGTGGCCAGTGCCGGAATGATCAGGCTTGCAAACACGAGATAGATTCCGACGATCTGCACCGATGCCGTCACGGCAACGGCAAACGTAACATAAAACCCGAATGCCCCGATTTTTTCGCGCGCCAGAAACCAGAGCGGCAGAATCACCGCGGTCAGCGCGGCGATCGGTAACAGCGAGGTCCAGGTCGACCAGAGAATCTGTCCGACCAGGAGATCTTTCAGGTGCTCGCTGCCGTGCGGATTGCCGGCGAGGAGCAGAATTCCACCGGTGGCGGCCAGGATAAACGAAATGCCGATCAGCGGTTCCTGTATCTCCGGCCAGCGTCTTTCCGTCCAGTTGAGTACGGCGGCCGCGGCCAGTGCGGCACCGACCGCAGCGATCTGTACTTCAAACCCTCCCTGCTCCCAGTTGAGCCCGTGAGCCGCAATGACGCCGAGCCCGGCAATCTGCGCGATCGCCAGGTCGATGAAGATAATGCCGCGCTTCAAGACTTCCTGGCCCAGCGGCACGTGCGTGCTCAAGACCAGCAATCCTGCCGCAAGCGCGGGCCCGATGATCGACCAGTCCACGAGTTCCCAGTTCATTGTGTCGCTTCCAGCAACCGATTGATGATGTCGTCATACAACGTGAACAGATCGGTCGCTTCCTCGGTGCCGCCGACCGTCAGCGGCAACAGAACAGCGGGGATGCCCGTCCGGTCCTTAAGCCACCCGGATGCCCGCTCGTCCTGGTAGGGCGCGCGAATGATGACATCGGCGCCGCCCTCACCGAACCGGGATACGAGGTTGCTCAAGTGCCCCGCCGTCGGCGGCAGACCCGGAATCGGTTCGAGATTGGCGACCTCTTTCAGACCGAGCCAGCGCTCGAGATAAATCCACGACTTGTGATGCGTGATGACGCGCTTTCCCTTGAGCGGCGCTGCGCGTGCCTCCCATTCCGCAATGGCTTTGTCGAAGCGCGCGTCGAAGTCCTGGTAACCCCCCTGGTAGGTAGCGGCGTTGTCGGGATCGAGTTCCGCCATGCGTTCGCTCAATGCTTTCGCGATCAGGCTGACGTTATGCGGGCTCGTCTGCACGTGGGGGTTGCCTTGCGGATGGATGTCGCCTTGAGCGCGATCGACGCTGGACGTCTCGCCGAGCCGCTGCACGTAGAGGCTGGCCTCGAAGTAACCGGGATTACCCGGCATGACGTCCCGGTTGTTCGCCTTCTGCAACAGCACCGGCAGCCAGCCGATCTCGAGTTGCGCGCCGCTGCAGATCAGCAGGTCGGCATTGCGCACTCTGGCGATGAGACTCGGCCGCGCCTGGATGTAATGCGGGTCCTGCAACGCGGTGGTGGCACTGTCAGCCTCGACGAGGTCGCCGCCGATCTCCACCGCAAGCGCCGTCCACTCGGGTTCGCAGGCAAACACTTCGAGATCGGCGCGTGACACGAGCGGTACCGAACAGAGGACGAGCAGAGTATAGAAACGATGCATGGTGGCTCCCCGTTCTAGAACGAATGCGCGCCGTGCGCGCCGATGCTGAGGATGTACTGCAGGCCCCACTGGTTGTCGTCGGTCAGGCCGGCCCGGTCTCGCGTGTATTGAAGTCGCAAGCGGCTGAACTCGCTGTTCGACCAGTCGAGCATCAGCGTGTAGCGCATGGGGTCGTCACCTGCCTCGGCGAGCGGGGTACCGGCCAACGCTACGCCCGGATCATCCATGGACAGGCCGTCGATACGGGCACCGACACGCCACTGCGGCCGCGGTTGATAGAGCGCCTGCGCATACCAGCCGCGCTGATCGTTGTCGTAAGACAGCGGCCCGGTTCCTGGCAGCGTGTATTGCCCGTCCTCGTTCCGCCACAGGAATTCGGACTGGAACACGAAATTGCGCTGCTTCCAGTTGCCGTTCGGGGCCCACTTCCACACGAACTCGGCGATTGCGACCTCTGTGTCGCCGGTGAAGAACAACGGGTCCTCTTCGACGCCGGACGCCCGGTCGGTGCTGCTCGTATCGAGAAAGGACAACCCGGCAAGCCAGCTATGGCTCACACCGACGTCGCCGCCGACGTTCACGAACAGACTCTTGCTGCCGAAGCCCGAGTTGTCGGCGCCGCCCGACGGATAACGTCCGCCACGGAGTAGTTCCGCGCCGAGTTCGACGTACACGTCGAGCGGTGCGACCCAGCGCAATTGCACGCCGTCGTCGAGGTATTGATCGCCGAGAAATGCCTGGTAGGGCAGCGGCTGGTCGGCGAAATCCCAGGCGTGCGCATGTTTGCCGTTCAAGTAGCCTATGCCGGAAAAGAAACGCCCGAAACGTGCGGATAAACCTGCCGGCAGGCTGAGCGTCTCGAGCCAGGCTTCTTCGAGTTCGATCGCGGTTTCGCCATCCTCGATAACGATCGGGGCCGTGAGCCAGGCGGTGAACTTGTCATCGACGTTGGCGCTCATGTCGATCTCGGTTTCGCCGAGCGCCAGGCCTTCGGGCAGCGGACCGGCTTCGCCGCCCAGTGGAAATCCCTGGATCGAATAATCGTCCGGGTTGTTGCCGTGGTTCCAGGCCTGGCCCTGGAAAATGACACCGATCGCCGGATTGAAAGTGGAATCGCCGGCACCGCGCGCGGTGGAGGAAGGCAGTGCCGGCTGCTCGGCCTGGCTGGCACGCATGTTGGCCTGGCGCGCATTCTGTTCGGCAATGTTGAGCCGTTGTTCGAGTTCCGCGATCCGCGCGTCGTATTCCTGTCGTAGCTCGGTGATTTCCGTGCGCAGCGATTCAATGTCTGCGTCGCCGGCCACGGCAGTTCTCGTGCACAGGAATACCAACATGCAAAAGCTGCTTTTTCGCAAGTCGATGCTCATGGCGTCGCCCCTGATCTAACGTATGGAGATGCGCCGCAGCAGCAATGCGCTGCTACAGCGAAAGTTGCGATCGGTCAGGCGTCGTGCGGCGGGGCGCGTTGATGGTAGGGAGTGACAAGGTGTGCCCGAAGACTCGTGGTTTCTGTGAAGGTCTCGGGCGCGTCACCGGCCGGCAACCAAGGCGTTGCAGCAGCCGGCGGAATGGCATGTGCCAGGTTGGAGTGTTGCGCGCAAATCTGGCAATTCTGCTGGTCTGCGGCGACGTGCGAGCTGACGTGCAGTGTCAATGCCGCATGGCTGAGGGTCAGCACCAGCAGCAGCAGGAGACAGTTTTTGCGGCTTTGCATCGACATCGTTCGTGCTTCGGCCGGCAATACTGCGCCTGATCAAGCTGGAAGTAAACCGGCGGTGCACACTGTGGCGGTGTGTGGGTTCAACGGTCGCCCGCATGGCGGCCGGCACGGGATCGAATCAAGCGACATTGGCCCGCGGCAGAACTTCCTCCAGCACATTCAGCAGCCTGTCCAGTTCGCCGATGGAATTGTAATGAACGGGCCCCACGCGGACCGCGCCGCCCTTTTCGTAGATACCCAGCGCCCTGGCAGCTTCCACGGCGTAGTTGTGGCCGCTCCAGACGAAGATGTTCCTGTCCGCAAGCAACTTCGCGATGACATCCGGAGCGATCTTTTCCGCCGTAAACGACACGGTCGGTATACGCCGCCGCAACGCGTCGTCAGCGGTGATGCCCTGTACCTTGATCCCGGGCAGCCGCCGCAGGCCGTCGATCAGGTGTCGCGACAGCGTGCTTTCGTAATCGAACAGACAGTCCATGGCCGCGTGAACGAACCTGCAGCGGCCTCTGTACCTTTCACTGCGTTGATAGTAGTCCTGCGCCATCGTCTCGCCGATCCAGGCGAGGTAATCGACCGCCGCCGCGGTCCCTGCCATGCCTTCGTGGCTCATCGTGCCGGTCTCGAAGGCGCCCGGAATTTCGTCGGGAGCGGGCCGCACCTTGTAAGGTTCCAGGCGCTCCAGGAGCTCGCGCCGGCCCCACAGGATGCCCTGGTGCGGACCGAAGAACTTGTAAGCGGAGCACGCGAGGAAATCACAACCGATGTCCTGCACGTCGGTCGCGACGTGCGGGACGGACTGCACGGCGTCGATGTAGGTCCAAGCGCCCGCGTCGCGGGCTTTGTGGCTGATCGTCCTGATGTCGTTGACCGTGCCGGTCAGGTTGCTCGCGCCGCCGACGCAGACCAGCCGCGTGCGATCGCTGAACAGGCGATCCAGCGCCGCCATGTCGAACTCGAATGTTTCGATATCGAACGGCAGCCATTTGATCCGCAGGTCGAGATCGCGCGCGAGCAAGACCCACGGGGTCACGTTCGCGTCGTGATCCATGCAGGACAGGATGATTTCGTCGCCGGCGCTGAACTCGCGTCCGATCGAGCGGGACACATGCAACGTGATCGTTGTCATGTTCTGGCCAAAAACGATTTCGTCGGCTGAAGGCGCGTTCAGCAGATCCGCCATGGCCGCATGCGCGTCGTCCACGATCGCGCCGGCTCGCGCGGACGTTTCGAAGTATCCGCCCAGGTTTGCGTTCGCTTCGAGCAGGCAGACGGATATCCGGTCGACGACCCCTTGCGGGACCTGCGTGCCCGCGGGATTGTCGAAATAAACCCGCGGCACCCCGCCGTCTGCCGTCAGCAATGCCGGAAAAGAAGAGCGAATGGCTTCGAGATCGTACGGCATGGGCGTTCCCTTGGAGAATCACCTGGGGGAAAATGACGGGGCAGTGACCTTGAAATTCCTATTCCTGCCCGCCCCATTTTTCGCGATGGAAGTCTTCCGCTCTCTGGCGGACGCGGGCATGGCGGTTGGTCAGGAGGAGCGAACTCGGATCGCAGACTTCGGGTTTGATCAATCCCAGGTCGCTCGCCGCGTCGAACAGGCTCGGATACCAGCGTTCCCAGTTCGGCAGGAGTTCTTCGACCTTTTTCCGCAGGTTCATCGACTCAATGTATATGAGCCGTCCTGGCATGACAACGACCGGATTCCGGCTTCCGGAAATGCCTGTTCGCGCAGGAAAACGCGGAATCAGTCTTCCAGTGTCCTGATGAGAAACGTCATGGCGCCCGCCAATGCCGCCCCGATGACCAGGGTCGACACATGCGGCAACAGGTTCTCCGGCACAATCCTGAGATCTTCCGGCACGTACGTCATGATCGCCGGCAGCAACATCAGCAACTCGGCGGCAGGCTTCGCCGCAATCAGACCGCCGATCAGGATCGCGACAGGCAAGGTCAAGCGGCGGATCCAGATCTGGCGTTTGACGCGCGCGACCACGCAATCGCTAAACCCATCATCGGCGATTTTCTCCGACCGGAATAACGACTCGAGTTTCAAGTCCTCTTTGTCCTTCATACGGTCAACCATATTGATGATCTTCGATTTCAAAGCGCTCCCTGATTTTTCCCTTACCGCGAAAAATGATCGATTTGACGGTACCGACCGGCAGTTTCGCAGCATCGCCGATTTCCCTGTGCGACAACCCGCAGGCGTAAGACAGAATCATCACGGCGCGTTCCTCCTCGGTCAGGACGGCAAGCAGCCGGTCGAGATCGCCAATTTCCTCGGACACTCCGGTGTGCCGCTGCGCTTCCGTATCCGTTTCGTGGCCTACGGCCTGGAGGATCTCGTCGTATCGCGACGAGCGGCGTTTCGACTGCAAGAACGTCGTGTACGCGATCTTCAGCAACCAGCCGATCAACGAACCGCGGCCGGCATACGTGTGCAGCTTGTCCCATGCGTGCACGAAGCAATCCTGCGCGAGGTCGTCGGCCAGGTCGAAGTCGCGCGTCATCTTCCGTAAGAAGTTCCTGACCTGCGACTGGTGCCGCCGGACCAATTCGCCGAACGCCCGCGGGTCGTGCCGCGCAACCGCCCGGGCGACGAGTTCGTTGTCGTCGGCGCCGGCCACGCGAGTTTGCGATTTCAGGTTGATGTGTCTTTCTCACTGAATCTCGACATGATCAGGTATGCGATCCCGATCATCACGGGAAACGCGCCGATGGCAATCATCGGACGCACCGCGTCGTCCTCGCCCAGAATGAGGCCGAACAGCGCAAAGCCTACGCCAACGGCAATCCAGATCAATGCTCGCCTGAGGTCGGCGTGCGGCAGCGGCTTGGGCTGCCCCAGCCGCTCGATGATCGCCGGCGTCAGCTCCTGGCCCTTGTCGAGCGCGGTCCGTATCGTCTTCTGCATTTCCGCCCGGGTCCGGTAGCGGAACATCAGGTAAAGGCCGAAAACCACCGCGAAACAGATAAACATGACGATCGGGACGTAGTACTCGTCGTTAATCATTGCAAACTCCTGAAAGATAGCCGGCCTCGAAGCCGCGCCTGACAGACACTAGATACCCGGCAGGGGCGGTTCGGATGCAGAAGATGGCCCGGATTCCGGGCGGCTGGGGGGCCGGCTAGCGGACCGGTTTGTCCCGGATCGCAGGGAGACGGCGCTGCCCCGTCAGCGATTCTGCCATTTGGCCAGCAGTTCGGCTTCCCGGTCGGGGTTGAGACCGGCACGCAGGCTGGCGGTGCGTTCCGCCGGCTGTTCCCGCCACCAGCGGATCGTGTCGCGCGCGGTCTCCCGGGTCGGCCGGTTTTTCAGGCCCTTGGCGAAGGCCCGCTCCCCGCTGACCAGGGCCGCCCTGGACTCCTCGCCCTTAGGCGAACTCCAGATCGGCAGGTCCGCGCCTTCCACCAGCCCATTCGCCCGGACGAATTCGCTGCTGACCCACACCGGCGTCATCTCGGCATCCGTCGCGGCAACGCTGTCGGCCAGCAATTCGCCCATCGTAAAGGCACCCGGCGGGGTGACCGTGTTATACGTTCCGACGATGCGTTTTTCCAGACAATCGACGACGAACGCCGCAAGATCGCGCGCGTCGATGACCTGGATGGGGTCCGCCGGCGTGCCGGGCCAGAGCATCTCGCCGCCCCGCATCGTGCGCACCGGCCAGTAGGTGTAACGGTCGGTCGGATCGCCCGGGCCGCAGATATAGGTCGGGCGGATCACGGTCACGCGGTCGGCACCGAACTCGGCGGCCGCCCGCTTCTCGCACAGCGCTTTCATCGGGCCGTAGGTCGTGTTGGTAATTTCCTCGACCGTCTCGTCCGGCATGGTCGCGAGCGGCGAGTCCTCGTCGTTGGCAACTTTGAAACTCGCGTAAGCAGAGATCGACGACACGTACACGTACTGCGATGCGGCATCCGCCAGCAGCCTCGCCGAATCCGCCACCTGTCGCGGCACGTAGCCCGAATTGTCGATCACTGCATCCCACTCGTGTCCTTCGAGCGCGTCGAGCTTGTTGTTGCGATCGCCGATGTACTGCTGCAGATCGGGAAACAGGTCGTCGTTGGTGCGGCCGCGATTGAACAGTTCCACCTCATGGCCGCGGCCGAGCGCATCGCGCACCATGTGCGGTCCGATGAAGCCGGTGCCGCCGAGAATCAGGATTTTCAACGGCGCGCCGGCGCGCACGGTTTTTTCGGGCAAAGCCATGGCACCCGGCATACGGCCGGCCGTGATCGCCGCGCCTGCCAGCAGGCCGGCCTGGATGATGCGTCGTCGTTGTCTGTTCATTGTGGGTTCCGGATGGCCAGGGCGTCGAAGCGTTGCATTTTAACGGAGTGAGGCGGCGGCGCGGTGTCGTTTGTCAGATGTTTTTGTGCTATCCGAAAGGTTGCCGGGATCGATCACCGGGGTCGCCCGCCGCCGGTCAAATAGCACGCTCATGCGGCTTCCGCGCAGCTATACTTTCCACAGCAAAAGACAAAAAACTCCGCAGGGGGATTGCCACCGATGAAGCGCCACATCCGTCGTCCGTCGATTTCGGACCTGCTCGCTGCGAGCCTGCTCGCACTTTTCACGCAACAAGCCGCTGCACAGTCGGTTTTTATCAACGAACTGCACTACGACAACGACGGCACCGATGCTGGCGAAGCGATCGAGATCGCCGGTCCCGCGGGCGTCGATCTCACGGGCTGCAGTCTCGTGCTGTACAACGGCAGCAACGGCGAGGTCTACGACACCGCGGCGCTGGCCGGCATCATCCCCGATCAGCAGAACGGCTTCGGCACCCTGCCCGTCTCCTACCCGAGCAACGGCATCCAGAACGGCTCGCCGGACGGCATTGCACTGGCCGGCCCTTCCGCCGTCATCCAGTTCCTGAGCTACGAAGGCACGGTGACCGCAGTCGGCGGCCCGGCGGACGGCCTGTTGAGCGTGGACATCGGGGTGTCGGAGGCCAGCAGTACCCCCGTCGGCGACTCGCTGCAACTGGGCGGCACCGGCAGCGGCACGGGCGACTTTACCTGGGCGACCGCCACGCCGAATACCTTTGGCGCCGTCAATTCCGGGCAGACCTTCAGCGGCACGCCGGGCGCCGGCAACCCCTGCGCCGGCGGCGATCCGGGGGACTTGGACTCGCTCGTCATCAACGAGATTCATGCCGATCCGGCCAGCGATCTTTCCGGTGATGCGAACCGGGACGGCACACGCGATGCCTCGGCCGACGAGTTCGTCGAAATCGTCAATCGTTCCGGTACCGGCCTGGACATCTCCGGCTGGACGCTCTCCGACGGTGTCGGCCTGCGCCATACCTTCCCGGAAGGCAGCATCGTCACCGGCAATTGCGCGGTGGTCGTGTTCGGCGGCAATACGCCGGCCGGGGTGTTCGGCAACGCGCGGGTGCAGGTCGCCTCGAGCGGCACGCTCGGCCTCAACAACGGCGGCGACTCGATCGCGATCAGCAACGGCACCGACATGCTGTCCGTCAGCTATGGCAGCGAAGGCGGCAGCGACCAGTCGATCACTCTCGATCCGGACGTGACCGGTACGCCGCCCTACGTGCAGCACACGGCGGCAGCCGGTTCCGGCGGCAGCCTGTTCTCCCCGGGGGCACGGGTCAACGGCGCGCAGTTCGCGGGTTGCCCGGCGTTGCCGCAGGGGCCATTCGAGATTTATGAAATCCAGGGCGCGGGCGATGCGTCCCCGTTCGTGGGCCAGTTGATCGAAACGCACGATAACGTCGTCACCGCGCTCGCGGCCGACGGCTTTTTCATGCAGACGCCCGCCGCGCGCAGCGACGGCATGGTCGACACCTCCGACGGGATCTTCGTGTTCACCGGCAGCGCACCGGCGGTTGCGGTCGGCGACCAGGTCGACGTCACGGCGCAGGTGCAGGAGTTTTTCGATTTCACCGAACTCACCGGCGATCCGGCCGTGACTGTCGACGGCAGCGGCCAGGCGCCCCCGGCGGCTGTCCTCTTCGATGCCACCGTGCCGTCGCCGGACCCGACGGCACCGAGCTGCGCGCTCGAGTATGAGTGCTACGAAGGCATGCTGATCGAGATCGTGAACGGCACGGTCACCGGGCCGAACCAGAGATTCGGCACGGACCCGGTCGCGGAGGTGCACATCACCGCGGCGTCCGAGCGAGCCTTCCGCGAGCCGGGCGTCGAATTCCCGGGGCTGGTGGGAATGCCGGCCATCCCGGTCTGGGACGGCAATCCGGAGGTGTTCGAACTCGATCCCGACAAGCTCGGATTGCCGAGCCGGGTCATTCCGGCCGGCTCGCACTTCGACGCGGTCGGCGTGCTGGGCTTCGAGTTCAGCGGCTACGAACTGTGGCCGTCGAGTCTCACGGTCAGCGAATTGCCGATACCGCAGCCGGTGCGCGCGCGCGAAGACGGGGAGTTCACTGTCGGCAGCCTGAACCTGTTCCGGCTGTTCGACGACATTGACGATGCCGCGGATACCAACACCCTCGGCGAGTTGCGTGACGATGAAGTGGTTTCGACCGCCGAATACGACCGCCGCCGCGCGAAATTCGTTTCCTACATCCTGAACGTCCTCGATGCGCCGGACATCCTCGCGGTCGAGGAAGGCGAAAAACTCGGCGTGCTCGCGGATCTGGCCGACGACATCTCGGCGGCGAATCCGGGCGTCGTGTACTCGGTTTACCTGGAGGAAGGCAACGACATCGGCACGATCGACTCCGGGTTGCTGGTGCGCGACACCGTCGAAGTCGACGCGGTGACGCAAATCGGCCGCGACGAAATCTTCGATTTCGACATGTCGGCGCTGCATGACCGCCCGCCGCTGCTGCTCGAAGGAAGGATCAACGGCAATTTCCCGATCAGCGTCATGGTTGTACACAACCGTTCGTTGAGCGGCGTCGAAGACCCCGGCAGCAACGGCGATCGCGTGCGGCTGAAGCGGCTCACCCAGGCACAATCGATCGCAGGCACCGTGCAGGACATGCAGACGAACGATCCCGACGTGCGGCTGGTGATCGTCGGCGACTTCAATGCATTCGAGTTCACCGACGGCTTCGTCGACGCAGTGGGCCAGATCAAGGGTTCATTCGATCCGGAACAAAACCTCCTGTCCGGGCCGGACCTCGTGAATCCCGATCTCATCAACCAGGTGCTGTCGATCGCCGCGGAGGAACGTTACTCATTCATCTTCGGCGGCAGCGCGCAGGTGCTCGATCACGCGTTGACGAGCATGGCGCTCGACAGTTCGATTCGCGGTTTCGAATACGGCCGCGGCAACACCGATGCGGCGGTCGACCTGATCAACGACAGCAGCACGCCGCTCAGGGCGTCGGATCACGACGGGCTGGTGCTGTTCCTGACTTCGGACCTGGACGGCGACGGCGTCAGCGACGATGCCGATTTCTGCCCGGCGACGGTCATTCCGGAGTCCGTGCC
>JBOHZD010000190.1:0-12194 GCA_050738315.1 Woeseiaceae bacterium | reverse complement strand
CCTATTTATGCACATCGCTTCGAAGTCCTTCATTTGTTCCTCGTCCTGCATTTCATAAGTAAAGCTACCCTTCCAGCGACACCGCCTTTCCAATAAAGGCTTCAATACTTTTTGATTTGACAGGATATGATTATGTCTACTACTACCGGCACGGTTAAATGGTTCAACGATTCCAAGGGCTACGGCTTCATCGAGCAGGAATCGGGTCCCGACGTTTTTGCCCACCACAACTCGATCGTTGGCGAGGGCCACAAGTCCCTTTTTGAAGGCCAGAAGGTCCAGTTCACCGTAACGCAGGGCCAGAAAGGTCCCCAGGCAGACAACATCGTCGCTATCTAAGCGACGACCAGCCTGAAAGACAAAGGGGCGGGATCGTTGGATCCCGCTCTTTTTTTTGTCCGGCGATAAAGGCCTCGGCGGCACCCTAGCCGTCACCGAGACGTGAACCCCAAACGAGAATCGCGCGGAAATCGCTGACATTGGTCTGCGTGGGCCCGGTGACGACAAGGTCCCCCAACGCTGCGAGGACGCGGCCCGAATCGTTGGTTTCGAGCGCATGGATCGAGTCGATGCCCATTGCACTCGCACGCTGCAAGGTCTCCGGTCCGATCAGCGCGCCCGCATTGCTTCCCACGCCGTCATAGCCATCGGTGTCGCAGGCGATGGCATGGATACCGGCTGCGCCTTTGAGTTCGATCGCCAGCGCGAGCAGAAATTCGGTGTTGGGACCGCCGATGCCGTTCCTGTTGCGAACGGTGACCGTCACCTCCCCGCCTGACAGGACGACCGTCGGCTTGCCGACCTGCGCGACCTCTCTCGCGATCGCCGCATGCAGGGCCGCCGCCTCGCGCGCATCGCCTTCGATCGCATCGCTCAGCACGCGCACGTCGCAGCCCGCGGCCCGCGCCGCCTCCGCCGCGGCCGAGAGCGCGTCGGCGGAAGCTCCGACGATGCGGCAGCGATTGTCATCGCGGAGCGTGAACGGCGACGACTCCTTATTTACGGCGTGCAGCGCGCCCGCAGGCAACTCGATGCGGTATCGGCGCAGAACTTCCTCGACGTCCGCGACCGTCTCGCGCCGCGGCACGGTCGGGCCGGAGGCGATTGTCGCCGGGTCGTCGCCGACCACATCGGAGATGATCAGCGTCTCGACCCGCGCGGGCGCCGCGGCCTCTGCCAGCTTGCCGCCCTTGATCTGCGACAACGCTCTCCTGACCGTGTTGAGCTCCCGGATGGAAGCGCCGGCGAGCAGCAGTTCCGAGGTTATGCGCCGCTTGTCCTCGAGTCTCAACTGCGGAATCGGCAGGCACCAGAGCGCCGAGCCGCCGCCCGATACCAGCACCAGCGCGAGGTCGTTCGCGCCAAGCCTGCGTGCCAGCGCGAGGGCCCGGCGCGCACCGGCGACGCTGTTCTCGTCCGGCACCGGATGCCCGGCTTCGATCAGTTCGATGTTCGGGTGCCGGCGCAATGCCGGCAATGCGTGCCCGTAGCGGGTGACAGCGAGGCCGGTCAGCGGTCCCTGCCAATGTGTCGCAACCACCTCCGCCATCGCCGTGGCGGCCTTGCCGACCGCAAGCACGACGGTGCAGCCGTTCGGCGGCTCCGGCAAGTGCGCCGGCAATACGCGGCCGGGCGATACGGCATCGACGGCTCGATCGAAAAGCGTGCGGAGAAACGGCTTCGGGTCCACGTCGCGGATTGTCCCTCAACCGTCGCGCGGCGGACACGCGAATCAGTGCGTCGGCCGCAGGCTGCCGTCATCCTTCAGACCTGAACCTCGGTACAATCCGGACACTCAAGTCCGCATGCTTCACCACTAGGGCCTCTGCACAAGTCTGGGCGAGCGGATTTTTGTTGAGGCTTTTCGAGTGCGCCTGAGGCAGTCGTCGCCCTTAGCGATCGTTTCTCAGTCACTCAACTCCCGGCCCGAGGTTTCCGGCAGCATGAGAGTCGCTACGATCATCAGGAGATAAGCGCTGCCGGCGAAAACACCAATCGCAAATTGCAGCGCGATTTTCGTACTCAGGAAGCCGACAAATGCCGGAAATAGTGCGCCCGCACCGCGCCCCAGGTTGTAGGAGAATCCCTGGCCTGAACCGCGCATACGAGTCGGGAACAACTCCGTAAAGAACGATCCGATGGGGCTGAAGACGCCGGAGGCAAAGAAGCCGAGAGGAAATCCCATGAGCATGATTTGTTGGTCAGTCAAGTTCAATCCCATATACAGGCAGACGGTTACAAAGGACATCGCCGCGAAAATAATCAGCGTGCGGCGGCGGCCCGCCCGATCGGCCAGGTAAGCCGCGGTCAGGTAGCCGATAAAGGATCCGGTTACGACCACGAATAGATTGCTGCCGGTGGTCATGACCGACAAATCCCGGGTCGTTCTCAGGAACAGCGGTAGCCACGTTGTGATCGCGTAATATCCACCTTGGGCGCCGAGCGAAAGAATCGAAGCCAATACGGTTGTTCGCAGCATTTGCCGACTGAAAATCTGCAAGCCGCCGCGACTCTTCTTTTCCTCTCTTTTTAGCCTGTCGTTTCTCGTGAAGACGACGGACTCAGGAACATGGCGCCGGATAAAGAACACAAGAAGCCCCGGAAGCAGGCCGATCCAGAACATTATTCTCCAGGCGATCTCATGTTCGAGATTCGAGAACAGCAGCGTGTAGAACACCGCGGCAATGCCCCAGCCGATGGCCCAGCCGCTTTGCACGAATCCAACACCCTTGCCCCTGTGCCGCGCACGGATGGTTTCCGCAATGAGTACCGACCCGACAGCCCACTCGCCGCCGAATCCCAGGCCTTGCAATGAGCGGGTAATCATCAACTCAAAAAACGAATTCGTGAACCCGCTCAGGAACGTGAAAAGCGAGAACCAGACTATCGTGATTTGCAGTACTTTGACCCTGCCGTAGCGATCCGCGGCCAGTCCGGCAATCCAGCCGCCAAACGCCGAAAAAAGGAGAGTCGTTGTGCCTAGAAGTCCCGCTTCGCCCTGAGACATGCCCCAAAGCACGATAAGGGTGGGCATGACGAAGCTGAACAGCATGACATCCATGCCATCGAGCATCCAGCCGAGGAAAGTTCCGGCAAGCGTGGATTTTTCCGCTTTGCTGAGCTTCCCATACTCGTCCCATGGACCCTTCAAATCATCATCTCGTGCCTGGTTGTCCCCGGGCAATCAAGGCGGGCAATCCGGCGGTACTGCTACCGATCAGTAGTCAAACTCCTTGTCCAGTACGAATACTTTCACCGTGTCCCGTTTGATGCCATCCATTTCCATTGCCTCGGCGGTCTCCGGAGATTCCAGCACCTCCATGAATTTGTCGAGGTCGACAGGCTCGGAGTACACCGCGATCTCATTGTCGTCTGTCGCCGCATAGTAGCTAATGGATGCCGACATGGTGCCCAGCAGGTCGCCATGCGTCCGGAATCCCTGCTCCCATTTCGCCGAGTCTTCCACTTCTGCTGTGAGGACGACCCTCGACGTTTGCGCTTCCCCTGCTGACAGAGGACGGTTGCTGTTAAAGATGTCGCGGTGCAATTGCCACTGGTCATCGACCCGCCGCCAGATCTCGACGTATTTGCCGTCGTCAATAGCTGCGCCAGTGGCGTCGGTCATGGTGTACGTGCCGACCTTGTAGCCAAGGTCACCCTGCGCATACACCTCGGTGTCTTTTATCTCGCCATTGATGCCGCTCGCCAGAAACTCGTTCCAGAACGCGTCGATCGCTGCGCGGCCAGTCACGGTTTCACCGTTTGGCGGCAGTACTGCGCCATCCGCTGAATAAATTGCGGCAATTGCGGCACTGTCTCCGGCTTCGAATGCCGACTGCCAGACGTCTTGCATGGCCGCGAGGCCGTCCAGGTCAGCTTCCGGTGCCTGCATGCACCCTGTCATCAACAGGGCAAAAAACACGCTCATTTTCGCTTTCATGACGAATCCCCTTATTGTTCTTGCAGTCGTTATGGAAGGAACGGTTCATTTTACTCCCTGCCCGGCGTCATGCGCGAGGCAGCCCGGCCCGTTTTCTACTACGCTTAGGGCACAGCGTCGGCAAAGCCAGACCCGCGTAATGTCAGGGGGGACGAACCACGCGCTCCTCCCTGCTCGAAGAGCATACCCAAGGAGACGACAATCATGATCAACAGGAATAAAAGACTTCGGTACGCAGGCCTGGCGGTATTGATCCTGGCCGCACCGGCATTTGGTTCGGGCAATAACAAGGGCGTTCGTTACTACGTGTCGCTCGGCACGTCGTTGTCGGTGGGAATCCAACCTGATGCCAGCGGCGTGAACCAGCCAACCGACGAAGGCTACGCCGACCAGCTCTTTGACATCATCGAACCTCACTTTCGCAAGATTCGGCTCGTTGAACTCGGCTGCCCGGGAGAGACGACAACCACGATGATATCGGGCGGAATCTGCAGTTATCCGAGAGGGTCGCAGCTCGCCCAGGCGGTCCGGTTTCTGCAGGCGCACAAGGACAAGGTCGAGCTCATCACGATCGACATGGGCGTCAATGACATTCTTGGAGCCGGCTGTATCGTCGGCACGAACGTCGACTTCGCTTGCATTCAGGCTGCGTTTTTTCAGGTGTCTGTCAATCTGCCCGTGATATTGACTGCGTTACGCGAAGCCGCGGATCCGGACACGCCGATCGTCGGCATGAACTACTACAATACTTTTCTTGCTTCCTGGCTGACCGGTCCAGCGGGCCAGCTCCTCGCCGTGCAGTCGTCCGAACTGGCGCGGATCTTCAACGACGACATCCTGGGCCTGACTTATGGCACGTTTGGTATTCCGGTCGCCGACGTGGCAGAAGCGTACCTGTCCGATAACTTTGCAACACTGGTGCCTTTGCCGACTCCGAATGGACCGATACTGGTGCCGCTCAATGTCGCGGTCATCTGTCAACTGACGTATATGTGCGTGCCGCCTCCGGTCGGGCCGAACATCCACGCCAATCGGATCGGCTATGGCGTGATCGCGGCAACCTTTGCGGTTACGTTACTCGATGAGGTTGATTGAAGCGGCAGCCTTGTGCTGAAGCCGGTTATCGATAACGGCTGGATCTGAGTGGCCACCGCACTATGTCGGGGAATATTTTCAAGTTACTTTGGGTAGCTTATAGCTCACCCCTGCCCTCTTGCACTGCGATCATGCAACTATGTGGTTGCATTACGCCGTCGAAGCTGCTAGAGTAACACGCAACCTGGAGGTTGCGAGATGACTTCAGAAACCGATCAAATCGAGAAAAAGATCCTGCTGCGTGCGCCCCTTGAGCGCGTGTGGCAGGCAATCAGCGACTCTAAGCAATTCGGCACCTGGTTCGGCGTCGAATTCGACGAGCCATTCGCGCCCGGCGCCAGTATTAGCGGACGGATCGTGCCCACCGGGGTCGACGCCGAAGTCGCAAAGATGCAGGAGCCTCATACAGGGATGGCATGCGACATCACCGTCGACCGCATCGAACCCATGACGCTGTTCTCGTTCCGTTGGCACCCGTACGCCGTCGAGCCCGGCGGCGACTACTCGAAAGAACCGACGACCCTCGTGACGTTTCGATTGGCAGACGGTCCGGACGGCACACTATTGACGATCACCGAGTCCGGCTTCGACCGGATTCCGCTCGCGCGTCGAGCTGAAGCGTTTGCCTCCAACGAGCAGGGATGGGCCATTCAAACGACGCTTATCGAGAAATATCTCGCGCAAGCGGGATGAATGCTCAAGTCATGACTCGATCCCGCGCGACTGCCGCGAAGCTTGCCGATGCCGCGCCTGTCTTCACCGCCTTGGGCGACGAAACGCGGTTGCGTATCGTCGGCAGGCTCTGCAGGGAAGGCCCGCTCTCGATCTCCCGCCTTACCGACGGCACCAGGATCTCGCGTCAGGCGATCACCAAACACCTGCGCGTGCTCGCCGACGCCGGGCTCGCTCGCAGCAAGCGCCGCGGTCGAGAGAGAATCTGGCAGATCGAAGCCAGGCGACTCGCTGAAGTACGTCACTATCTCGGTGAGATTTCAGCACAGTGGGACGAGGCACTCGGTCGATTGCAGACGCTCGTTGAGAAAGAGGAAAAGCAAGGGCGCGGCGTGCGGAAGAAGCGGCGTCGTTGAAACTCCGCCTGTCATGTGCCTGAGGAGGAAATCATGCCCGTACAGCTCAATCACACGATCATGTGGGTACATGACCAGAAAGGATCGGCGAAGTTTCTCACTTCGATTCTCGGCCTGCGGGAGGCGAGACGCTTCGGCCCGTTTCTCGTGGTCGGCCTGGACAACGAGGTGAGCCTCGACCTGTATGAGAAGGACGCCAGCGACAAGATCAGCCTGCAGCACTACGCGTTCCTGATCAGCGAGACCGAGTTCGATGAAATCTTTGGGCGGATCAAGGAGCGCAATCTCGACTACTGGGCCGATCCCGGTCGAACCCGGGCGGGCAAGCTCTACAACCACAACGGGGGCCGGGGACTTTACTTCATGAGCCCGGACGGGCATCTCCTCGAGATCATGACCCGTCCCTACAGCAACGCCGCCAATAACTCGCCCTTGGTGCCCATAGCTTAGTGCCGGGATCGTAGTTGTGTGCCGGGACAGAGTCGTAGGTATTGACCTCAGTTGCACGCGTAGTTTTGTGCTGGTTTTGTGCCGGGACAGAAAGTCGTACTGGCCGCTGAATTTCGGGTCGCAAGGATTGAGGCTGTCCCTTGGAAGACTACGAACGTCTATCCCGGCACTAAACTACTAAACTAAGTTGCGCTGCGATTTCGTTGCGAGAATACGTTGTTTAGCGAACCAAAACGCCACATTTTGTTGAGAATCCCTTTTTATTTCAGGGCCTTGCCTTGGTCCGACCCCGAAGCGCCCTTCAGATACTCGTCCAGGAACGTTACGTAGGCATTCGATGCCTTGATCTTGTTTACGCGCTTGGTGAAGCCGTGGCCTTCGTCGGGGAACAGGACGTATTCGACCGGCACGTCGTTCGCGCGCACGGCCGCGACGATTTCATCACTTTCCACTTGCAGCACGCGCGGATCGTTCGCGCCCTGCACGACGAGCAGCGGGGCGGTAATGTTTTGCGCGTGGAACAGCGGCGAGATCCGGCGATGCCGTTCCGCGTCCGTGGCCGGATCGCCCATCTCGTCGTACAGCGCCTCCTTGAAGGACTCCCACCACGGCGGAATGCTGGTCAGCGTACGCACCCAGTTCATCACGCCGAAGATATTGACGCCGACATCGAACGCATCCGGTTCGAATGCGAGCGCAGCGCCGACCATGTAGCCGCCATAGGAGCCGCCGATGATGCCGATACGCTCGTCATCCACCCAGTCCTGCGACTGCAGATAATACTTCGCGAACACGATGTCCTTGAGGTCCACCTCGCCGTGCTGCTTGTCGTCCATGTGAAAGAATGTCTTGCCGTAACCGGACGAGCCGCGATTGTTCGCCGCCAATACCGCGTAGCCGTGATTCACGAGATGTTGCAGCGTGGCGGAATAGCCGGTGCGGCTCTGGCCGCCGGGCCCGCCGTGCACCCACACGAGCGCCGGCACCTTGTTCGTCGCCGACGCCCCTTTCGGGCGATACAGGATCGACGGAATCTTGAGGCCATCGAAGCTGTCGTAGCGGACGACTTCGGCCTCGACCAGGTCGGCTTCGACGATTTCCGGATTGAGCGCCTGCGTGAGTTGGCTGCTTTGCCCGGCAGGGAGATCCACCGTGTAGACGTTGTTCGGCGACGTATCCGAACTCACCATGAGCGCCACCCGTGCTTCGTCGCGCGAGAAGCGAATCTGCGCGAGATCGCCCGGCGGCGGGCCGGTCAGATCGACTTGCCCACCGCTTTTGTTGTCCAGGATTTGTATGACGGTACTGGCATCTTCGTTCGTCGCCGAAACGCGATAGCGGCCCGAATCGGAGTAAGTCACGAACATCACATCCCAGTCGGCCGAAACCAGGGGCGCCTTCTCTCCGGTGCCGAGGTCGTATGTCCACGCCTGCTGGAACTCGCCATGCTCGTCGGTCGAGTACACGAGTTCCCTGCTGTCGCGCGTGAATTCGTGGACGCCGTGCGTGACATTGCCCGTGTGCTGGGTAATGAGCTGTGGTTCTGCGTCCGCAATCATCATGTCCAGGATGTAAATGTCCGAATCGGCGCTGGTGCGCGGCTTGAGCAGTGCAACATAGCCGCCGTCGGGGGAGATCCCGGAAATCTGCAGGGCTTCGTCGTTCTGGAAGACCAGCGTTCGTGCGTAGTCCTTGGTCGCGTAGCGATACAGGTCGAAAGTCCGCGGATCACGTTCGTTGGTCATCACGTAAAAATACTGGTCGTCCCCCGACCAGCCGCCGAACTCCGCCTTGACCTCATCGCCCGGCGTCAGGTCGCGTGTCTCGCCCGAGAGTTCACGCACGAACAGGTGATCGATCTCGTTGCCGCCCTTGTCCGCGGTATAAAGCACCCGCCCATCATCGGGAAACCACGACACGGCGAAGGTCGAATCCGTGGTTGAGGTTGTCAGGGGTTTCTGTGTACCGCCGGTAGCGGTCAGCGAATAGACGTTGTAAATGCCGGTTTCGTCCGAACTGACCAGGAGTTCCTTGTCGTCCGGCGACCAGGCGTACCCGCCTGCCAGGGAATAGCTCGTCGTCGTGAAGAACACTTCGGCGTCGTAGGGCGCGGGTGCGCTCGTTGCGGTCGAGACTTCAACTATTTCGGCGGTATCGTCCTCGCTGGAGCTGCACCCGCCAAGCAGCGAGGAAACCGCGAGGATCGTGAGCGGCAAACGCATCGTGAGCATGTAAGTCGAACTCCTGGCGAGATGGCGCCAATGATATCCGACATCCGCCACGGAGGTGAGAGGAACCCGAGCGCGGCGTCGCCCCATCGCGGGCGACCGGCCGTTCGTAGTCGAGCACTGTCCCGGCACCAAACTACGAGCAGTCGGCGGCGTCCCCGCCGATGGCCCAGCGGATGCTACCCAGGACGTGTTGCCGGAACAGCGGGTCGGCGTAGCTTCGGCAAAAGAAGGACGCCGAGTAACGTGATGTTGATGCGCATGGATGACGCAATGTTACATGCCTGTAGCGGTCGATGGCATGCCGAACAGCGCGGGCACGGGGACAGTGCCTCTCCTGCACAACGAAGGTCACTGTCCCCCTGATTCCCCTAAGCTGACATTTTAAGGGTAAAAAAACCGCTGATTAAGGGCCTGCCGGCGCAGTTATGACGTTGAATTCCTTGGCGACTCAAAGACTTGCCATGGTCCGACCCCCTACAACTCCGGCGCGTAGTCCTTGCAGGATACTTTCGAGTTCCAGTCCGCGAACGTGCCGAGCGGGTTGTTCTTCCAGGCCCAGACATGCAGCTCGTAGAACGCCGGCAGGCCATAGCGATTCGGGCTGTCGACGTAGTTGAATACCTGTCCCGACAGGACCGGCGCAGCCGTGTGTGCGGGATCGGCGTGCCAGGCTTCCGCAATGATCAGGTATTCCACCGCAACGAAGCGCAGCCGGCCATTCTTCCCCGGCTCATACACCAGTACTTCGGGTTGGCCGGCATCGAGCAATCCGTCCTCGACCAGGGGGCCATTGACGAAGTGAATGCCCATCGCCCCCACGTTCGGGCCGCTGACACAGCCGAGAAAGGGGCCGTATCCTTCTCCGGTCGCGATTGTGACGTCGAGGAATCGCCGGGTGGCATCCCGGACTTCCTTGACGAGGCCGGTTGCCTGATTGCCGGAACCATGCGAGTCATGCCGGTCATCGCCGGCCATTGCGATCGACGAACCCAGGGAACCGCTCATCGCGATGAATACGGCCATCAAGGAATATCGAAGTTCTTGTTTCATGTTGTGTCTCCTGAAATCGAACAGTTGCAAGAAGCGGGTCATTCGAGCGCGGTCGAAGGGTCGATGATCGAAGTCACCGGCGAGATGCAATTTGCGGGAAAACCGCCAAGTTCGGCATGCCGTCGGATCAACTGCTCGTCGGGTGCCGAATAGATGCAATAAAGCTTGTCGGGTGTGACATAACTGTGGATCCACTGGATCGACGGACCGAGCTCGTCGAGTACTGCGCAGGATTTGCGGGCTACGCCCGCCAGCTCTTCCTGCGACAGCTTCCCGGCACCCGGCAAGTCGCGCTCGATTACGAATCGTCGAGGTTCATCGTGTTCATTCATCTTTGTGTCCTCCTGCGACACCGCTTCATTCGGCCAAGATGGTCCGAGGCGGCGTCATTTTTCTGCTTGATTTTTTGCCCGCACGCCCGCGGCGTACGGGAGCCAGAAGAACAGCTTCCACGGCCGTTCTCAATGAACACGTCCTGAACTTTCAATGAACTGTATTTCTCAATAAAATCAGTTTAATAAACGCGCGTCTGACCCGCCGCCGCGCATCCGCGTGGTAGAATCGAACAAAAACACATGATGGGAGTGGATCCGGAGTGAGCGTACTGCGCTTCAGCGTATTCGAGCTGGACCCGTCGGTGCCCGAGCTGCGCCAGCGCGGGCGGCGGGTGCACCTGCAGGAAATGCCGCTGCGTGCGCTGGAGATGCTCCTCGAGCGGCCGAACGAGCTGGTACCGCGCGATGCGTTCTTTGTCCGCCTCTGGCCCGATGACGCCTCGGGGATTCTCGACGACAACCTGAACACCGCCATGCGCAAGCTTCGTCTCGCGCTGAACGACTCGGCTCATCACCCGCGTTTCATCGAGACAGTGCCCAAACGGGGTTACCGCTTTGTCGCCCCGGTGACACGCGAGCAAGAAACCGTTGCAGCGGAATCGCTGCCGCATCGGCGGTCCACGGACGCGCTGTCACCGCCACCCGATCAACGAAGCTCGCCGATGCGCGTGATGGCGCCTTTTCTGCTGGTCGCACTGTTGCTCGCGATCGCTGCAGCCGCCGTCGTGTTTCGCCTGCGTGACGGCGGGCCGGCAGAGCCCGTCGCCGCGGCGTCCACCGAGGAGTTCAGCACGCTCGCCATTCTCCCGTTCGTCAATGAAAGCGGCAAGCCGGACGACCAATATTTCAGTGACGGTCTCACCGAAGAGCTCATGGATCGTCTGTCCCGTTCCGACGGACTCCGCGTGGTGTCGCGGACCTCGGCTTTCGCCATCAAGGACAAAGGTCTCGGTGCACGGGAAATCGGACGGATTCTCGGCGCCGATTCGCTGGTGGAAGGCAGCGTCCGCAGGGACGGCGACCGCTTGCGCATCAGCGTGCATCTGGTGGATTCCAGTAACGGCTACCAGCTCTGGTCCGAGACCTACGATCGCCGCATGGACGACGTGTTCGAGGTGCAGGAAAACATCGCGCTGTCCATTGCCCGTACGCTGACGGGGCGGCTGCTGGGCCCGGGCGAGGCCGGCCAGCTTGCGGTTCCCGTGACCCACCCGGTTGCCTATGATCTTTATCTCAAAGGCCGTTTCTACTGGCACCGCCGCACGGAAGACGGCCTGCGTTCCGCAGCCGAGTATTTCGAGAATGCGGTGCAACGCGCACCGGATTACGCGCCGGCGTGGGTGGGATTGGCCGACGCGTACGCCGTGCTGGGATTCTATGATTACCTCGCGCCGGCCGAAGCGTTTCCCAAGGCGCAGGTTACGGCGCGCCGTGCACTGGAACTCGACCCTGATAACGCGTCGGCGCAGGCCACCCTCGGCTACGCGGCGCTCTATTATGACTGGGACCTGGAAGAAGCAGAATCGAGATTCCTCCGTTCCATCGCGCTCGATCCGGGTTACTCGAAAGCGCACCAGTGGTATGCAAATCTCTTGACCGCGGCCGGCCGATTCGACGAGGCGGAACGGGAAATGCGCCGGGCGCAGCAACTCGATCCCCTGTCTCTCATCGCCAGCGCCGCGCTGGGTTGGGTCCGCTACCATGCCGGACACCAGGAGGAGGCGCTGGAACAGCTTCGCCTCACGCTTGCGCTCGACCCCGACTTCCAGCTCGCCTATCTTTGGAGCGGTTGGGCGCTGGAGGAATTGGGCCGGTACGACGAGGCACTCGAAATGCTGAAGGAAGCCGTCGCCCGTTCCGGCGGCAGCGGGATCAGTGTCGCATCGCTCGCTCGCCTGCACGCGCTGCGCGGCGAGCAGGCGGACGCGGAACGTCTGCTCGCGGAACTGCTGCAATCCGGACGCTACGTGCCGTCCTACGAAATCGCCAAGGCCTGGTTCGCGCT
>JBOHZD010000189.1:0-7376 GCA_050738315.1 Woeseiaceae bacterium | reverse complement strand
CAGCGCCTCGCTCGTATAGGTGCTGGGCGGCGGAGACGTGCCTCGGGACCGCTTTTCAGGAACTGGCCTTGCGTGGCGGCGGAGGCTTGGCTGGGGAACGCTTTTCAGGATCGTGCGAGACAGGGATGTCTCGCCCGAAGCCTACACGGACGTATTCACGGCGGTCCTGAAGAGCGTTCCCCAGCCAAGTCTCCGCCGCCACGCAAGGCCAGTTCCTGTGAAAAGCGGTCTCCCACGCAAGTCTCCGCCGCCCGGCAAGGCCAGTTCCTGAAAAGCGGTCCCGAGGCAAGTCTCCACCGCCCAGCACCTATACGAGCGAGGCGCTGGCCAGCACGGCGTCGACGTTTTTTTGAACCGGCATCATGTCCGCCAGCAGGCCGGCGGGTTTGCGCTTGCCGGCCGCGTAGTCTTCGATGCAGCGGACGACCACGGGGGAACGCAGCGCCTTGCGGCGGCGATTCAGGTCGTCGAGCGTGTACCAATGGACGGCATGGATGCCGTCATCGAGCGGGCGAGTCTTACTTTCGGCGACGAGCCTCGCGACGTAGACGATGCGCAGGAACTGTTGCCGGGTCTGCGGGTGAATCCAGAGGTAGACGCCGAGCAGGCTGTCCACTTCGACGGTGCAGGCGGCTTCCTCGAGCGTTTCGCGAATGACGGCTTGTTCCGGAGATTCGTCGGCTTCGATATGGCCGCCGGGCTGGGTAACGACGACGACGCCGGACGCTCTTTCTTCGACAATGAGATGACGGCCATCCCGTTCGACAACGGCGGCTACTGTCAGGTCGGTAGGCAACACGGCGCGGGTTGCGGACTCAGATGCCGAGTTGATGGAATTCGATCTCGACTTCGCTGGCCTGCCAGATCTCGTCGAACAGTTTGCCGTAGAGTTTGGCGATCGCGGGTTCGTAGGTGTCGGCGATGCCTTCCCAGCGTCGCGCCTGCAGCCGGTAGACGAGCGCTGTTTCATCGGCAATGCAGAAAGATTCAGCATGCGTGCGCAAGTCTTCCCGCACATGGCGGAATTCGATGTAGGTGTTCAGACGCCTGCCGAGATGCACGAAGCTGTTGCCGTTCTTGACGGCGCGGGAGGGATCGGCGATCAGTACACGGACACGCGCGTAGGCCTGCGCCAACACGAGCCGTTTGACGACCTCCAGGAAGTCCGGGTCGTCGTAGATGCCGGGCTCCAGATCATGGGTGAAGATCGATACCCGGCGGGTCGCCTCGCTCGCAACGTCGATGACGGCCTGACGCATTTCTGCCTGCGTTGAAATAACCCAGCGCCGACCTTTTTTGCGAGCTTGTTCCATTTTCTGTCGTGCTTTCCGGCTCTGAAGTGAAATTACCTGCGGTGCGCCCATACTCTATGACCATTCAGCTTTCATTGCGAAAGACACTGTCGTGCGAAGCGGAGGGACAGCCGGACGAAAGCAGAGAAACAGTGGATTGATATTTCCGCTTAGATCCGGCGAACGATTATTTTTCCGACTCCTGATTCGCAGTTCGCGCAGGGTCCGACGGAAGACTCGGCGCTTGTCGCAATGTTACCGGCACCATAAATGGCACCGGTGCCAACTACGTCACGTTTTCCGGAGTTTGCTACATGAGAACGGTTCTCAAGCGTAAACGGCGTCCCCGGCATGGTCATTCTGACTCATTGACGCCTCCGTGAACATACTCCGACCCGCTCGGTGCGTCAGACTGTTTTTGCGAGCGCGGCGGCGAGCCCGGTGTAGGTCGACGGCGTCAATGCCAGCAGCCGCTCTTTTGCATCGGCGGGGATGTCGAGTGCCGCAATAAAGCGCTGCAGGCGCTCTTTCGTGACCGTCCGCCCGCGTGTGAGTTCTTTCAGTTTCTCATACGGTTCGGGTATGCCGTGACAGCGCATGACGGTCTGGATGGCCTCGCCGAGCACTTCCCAGGCAGCCTCGATGTCGCGCTCGATGGCCGCGGCATTGGCTTGCAGTTTGCCGAGGCCCTTTTGCGCTGACTGGATGGCAATCATCGTATGTGCGACAGCGACGCCGAAATTTCTCTGCACCGTGGAATCGGTCAGGTCGCGCTGCCACCGCGATACGGGTAATTTCGCGGCGAAATGATTGAGCAGCACGGATGCGAGCCCGAGATTGCCTTCTGCATTCTCGAAATCGATCGGATTGACCTTGTGGGGCATCGTCGACGAACCGACTTCGGCGTCGGTGATCCGCTGGCGGAAGTAGCCTAGCGAGATGTACCCCCACAGGTCGCGGCACAGGTCGAGCAGCACGGTGTTGTAACGGACGAGGGCATGGCAATACTCCGCGGTCCAGTCGTGCGGTTCGATCTGTGTCGTCAGCGGGTTTGGGACCAGGCCGAGGGATTCAACAAAGCGACGGCTGATATCCGGCCAGTCTGCGTCGGGGCAGGCGACGACGTGCGCATTGAAGTTGCCGACGGCGCCGTTCATTTTTCCGCGTACCTCGACCTGGGACCACTGTTGTTGCGCGCGTGACAGACGCATGACGACGTTTGCGAGTTCCTTGCCGGCGGTCGTCGGGCTGGCCGCCTGGCCGTGCGTCCGCGACAGCATGGGCAATGCGGCGTATTCGTGCGCCATCGAACGCAGTTTCGCACGCAGTTCCTTCATGGCGGGAACCACCACTTCGTCGCGCCCGTTGCGGAGTATCAGGGCATAGGCGAGATTGTTGATATCTTCGGACGTGCAACCGAAATGAATGAAGTCGGTCGTGTTACCGATATCGATGCCGGAGCCCAGGCGCTGCCTGATGAAGTACTCCACCGCTTTCACGTCATGATTCGTGGTCGCCTCGATTTTCTTGACCGTTTCGGCGTCGTCGGTGGAAAACTCATCCACGATGCGATTCAGGGCGCCCTTCAACAGTGAAGACAGCGGGGGGAGTGTGCTGATCGACGGTTCGTCCGCCAGCCACTGAAGCCAGCGGATTTCGACGAGCACGCGATAACGAATCAAACCGTATTCGCTGAACAGGTTTCTTAAAGTGCGAACCTTGCCGGCATAGCGGCCGTCGATTGGCGACAATGCACTGATGCTCATGATTTCCACCCGGCGCTGGACTATGGCAGGCAAAACGCGAATCATACACTATAGCGATTTCAGGGAGATCAATGAGGAATGGTTGACAAGTCTTGCCGCCTGGAGCACGACAGCATGGGTGAACTGCAGGTGCCGGAGGACGCATTGTGGGGTGCGCAGACACAACGCGCAGTCGATAACTTCCCGATCAGCGGCATCCCGATGCCGCGTCGCTTCATTGCCGCTCTCGGGCTCGTCAAATGGGCGGCTGCGGGCGCCAATGCCGAACTGGGACTACTGACGAGCGACAAAGCAATCGCGATCCAGAAGGCGGCGCTGGCGGTCGCGGACGGCAGGCACGATGCGCAGTTTCCGATCGACGTGTTTCAGACCGGTTCGGGCACCAGTTCGAACATGAATGCGAACGAAGTCATCGCGCATCTCGCCGGTGAGCACCTGGGGTCGGCGGTGCACCCGAACGATGACGTCAATATGAGCCAAAGCAGCAACGACGTCATTCCAACCTGCGTTCACGTCAGCGCCGCCGTCGGCATGCATGATTCACTGTTGCCGGCGTTAACTCATTTGCAAAAGACATTGCAGAAAAAGGCGGATGCGACGCGCGCGGTCGTCAAGACCGGGCGCACCCACCTCATGGATGCGATGCCGGTCACTATGGGCCAGGAACTGGACGGCTGGACCGCGCAGATCGGCAATGCCGCCGCGCGCCTGAACGATGCGATGGAGCGCCTGACCGCGATTGCGCAGGGGGGAACGGCAGTCGGCACCGGTATCAACGCGCATCCGAAATTCGGTCACAAGGTCGCGGTGTTGCTGAGCGAGCGGACGGGCATTCCGTTCCGCCAGGCCGATTCGCTGTTCGAGGCGCTCGGGAGTCAGGACACCGCGGTGGAAGTGTCCGGTCAGCTGAAAGTACTGGCGGTCGCGCTGACGAAGATCGCGAATGACCTGCGCTGGATGAACTCCGGCCCGCTGGCCGGCCTTGGAGAAATTGCGTTGCCGGCATTGCAACCCGGATCCAGCATCATGCCCGGCAAGGTCAATCCGGTGATTCCCGAGGCCGTGGCGATGGCGTGTGCCCAGGTGATCGGCAACGACACGACGATCACGATCGCGGGGCAGTCCGGTAATTTCCAGCTCAATGTCATGCTGCCGGTCATCGCCTTGAATCTCCTGCAGAGCATCGAGATCCTCGGTAACGGGGCGACCTGCCTTGCCGACAATGCCATCGCCGGATTCACGGTCAACGAGGCGAACATCGAACGCGCACTCGCGCGCAATCCAATACTCGTGACGGCGCTCAATCCCGTGATCGGTTATGAGAAGGGGGCCAGCATCGCGAAGAAAGCGTATGCGGAGGGCAGGCCGGTCAAAGAGGTTGCGCGCGAAATGACCGATTTGACCGACGCTGAACTGGATCGACTGCTCGATCCGGCCGCGCTGACCGAAGGCGGCATCAAGAACTAGTGCCGCCAGAAAACCCAACGCTGACCGCGTCCGACATACGCGTACGACTGGCGGCTACGACGATGCCGAAGGATCCGCGGCACCTGCGCCTGCCGCGGGAATTCGAACGCTGGCCGGAAGAACTGCGGCGCGCGATCGGCGACGAGCGCAAGCCGGCGGGGGTGCTGATTCCGATCATCGATCGTGAACAGGCTCTGTCGGTGCTGCTGACGCGGCGTGCCGCGCACCTCCGCTATCATCCCGGACAGGTCAGCTTTCCGGGCGGGCGCATGGAACGGAACGACGCCGATATCACGGCCACCGCCCTGCGGGAGACGCACGAGGAAGTGGGCATTCCACCGAACGAAGTCGAAATTGCCGGTTACCTCGAACCGACGCTGACCATTACCGGCTACACGGTCATCCCGGTCGTCGGTCTCATCCGGCCGACCACCCCGCTGGTCATCGACCCGACCGAGGTCGAACACGCTTTCGAGGTGCCGTTGTCCTTCCTGCTCGACGAGGCCAACGCGCACCGCTCGGAAAGAGAGGTCTACGGCGTGCGCTTGCCCGTGGTCGAGTTCACCTTCGCAGCCGAGCGCATCTGGGGAGCGACCGCGAATATCGTGTTGACGTTGCGTGACACACTGAGTCGTGCGGAATGACCCCGCCACGCAAAAAACGCCAGACTGCGCTGGAGCGGGCGGCCCGGATCGGCACGCGCGCGGCCGCCGTCGGCTTCGACTGGCCGGACAGCGAGGGCCCGAAGCAGAAAGTCATCGAAGAACTGCAGGAACTCGCTGAAGCAGAGCGGGGTATGGACAAGGAGCGCGTCATCGAGGAACTGGGCGACCTGCTGTTTGCCGTGGTGAACCTCGCGCGGCACCTGGGCGCTGACCCCGAGCAGGCCCTCGCCGGTGCAAACGCCAAGTTCCAGCGCCGCTTCCGTCTCATGGACGAGGCCATCCGGGCCGACGGGCTGACGCTCGGGGAACTTGCGGTGGAAGCCCTGGAGGACTACTGGCAATCGGTCAAATGACGGCCGGCGCCGGTTGCCTGGCCGCCCTTGTTCAGGAATGGTTCATTGGGCCGCGGCTATTGTTGCACCAGGCTCGGACCCACACTCCGGCCGCAGGCTGGGACAGGGAGAAGGTACATGAACGGGAAGTATGCGATTTTGTCGGGTTCGGTTGTGACCGCCCTTGCATTGGCTGCCGGTACGGCACTGGCCGATCACGGACACGCGTACGGACGGCAGAGCGCCGTCTACGATTACGCGGAAGTTCTGAGCGTCGAGCCGAACGTCCGGCATGTCACGGTCACCACACCGGTCCGCGAGTGCTGGGACGAGACGCGCTACTACACCGTCGATCACCGTCCGCCGGGCAACGTCGGCAGTACGCTGTTCGGCGCCGTGTTGGGCGGCGTCATCGGTCACCAGGTCGGCAGCGGCCGCGGCAACGATGCCGCGACGGTTGCGGGCGCACTGATGGGTGCGGCGATCGGCAACGATTCCGGCCGCCGTTCGGAGTACGGCGCTTATGAATCCACGGAGTACGCGCGCCCGGTGCGGCGCTGCGAGACCCGCTATACGACACGCCAGGAAGAGCGTATCGACAGTTACCGCGTGATTTACCGGTACAACGGCCGCAAGTATGCTACCGACACACCTTATGACCCGGGCCAGCGGATCCGTATCCGCGTGGATGTGCGGCCTGTGCCCTGACCAGGACGGTCGTCGGACCGGCCCCGGCGCGTGTGATGCGCTGCGTTGCATTCGCCGGGGCTTCGCACCAAACTTGCCTTTTCAAATCAGGTCATTCCCGATGCGACACCTGTCGAAAACGCTGCTGCTCGCTGCCTCGCTCTGTGCCGCTCCCATGGCCCTGGCCGGCAGGTTCGATGCGGATGATCAACGGCGCTTCGTGGTTGCGCAGCAGGACGGCCCCTCCCTGAGCGAGGCAGTCGAGATGGTTCGGCGACAGTACAACGGCCGCATCGTCAGTGCCGAGACCCAGGTGAACGGGAACCGGGAAATCCACGTCATCAAGGTGCTGACCGAAGACGGCAAGGTCAAGACGGTCCGGATTCCCGGGCGAACCCGCGGCGCCTGACCGGAACCCGGGCCGCAAACACATGCGCTTACTGGTCATCGAAGACGACGAGACGCTGCGCGAATCGCTGTGCAGACAGCTCGCCGAACAGGGCTTTGCACTGGAGCGTGCAGCGGACGGCAAGGAAGGCTTGTACTTCGCGCTGGAGTATCCGATCGATCTCGCCATCGTCGATCTGGGTCTGCCGGAGATTTCCGGACTCGATCTGATCCGACAGGTCCGAGACAAGGGCAAGTCGTATCCCATTCTGGTCCTCACGGCACGCGATCGCTGGCAGGACAAGGTGGACGGACTCTCCGCCGGTGCCGACGACTACGTCGTGAAACCGTTTCATTTCGAGGAAGTGTCGGCACGGGTCAATGCGTTGCTTCGCCGCAGCGGCGGTTGGGCGTCGTCGACGCTTGTTGCGGGTCCCGTGTCGCTGAATACGGCCCGGCAGGAACTCTCCGTCGACGGCGAGTTGATCGATTTGACGAGTTTCGAATACCGCATCATCGAACACCTGATGATGCGGGCAGGCGAAGTCATCTCCAAATCCGAACTGACCGATCGCCTGTACGACCAGGATTTCGAGCGCGACAGCAATGTGATCGAGGTGTTCATCGGCAGGCTGCGCAAGAAGATGGACCCGGACAATCGCATCAAACCGATCGAAACACTGCGCGGCCGCGGTTATCGGTTCGCGCTGCAGAGAAACCAGGAAAATCAAGCGCGCTAAAGCCGATGCATTCGCTCAGCGCCCGGCTTCTCATTTCGGT
>JBOHZD010000188.1:0-7698 GCA_050738315.1 Woeseiaceae bacterium | reverse complement strand
GGATCGTGCGAGACAGGAGGTCGAGCCCGAAGCCTACACGGAGGTATTCACGGCGTTCCTGAAAAGGCCTCCCCGCTCCAGGCTCCGCGTGCAGCAAAAAACCTCCCTGCTACAGCCTCCGTGTGCGACGTCTGGCGCTCAGTAGAAGATCCAGTCGTCGATGACCAGGCGCACTTTGGTGTCGTGGTTCACCGCGGACATGCGCCGCGGCATGAGTTGTCCGGCATCGCTCTCGTAATCGGCGATGCTGACCGTCCAGCCGCCTTGCTCGAGCCGCGACAATTGCCCGTTGGCGCCGAATTCTGTTTGCGCGGGGCTCGTCGGGTCCGGAATGCCCAGTGCCCAGTATCGCAGGCTTGTAACCGGGATCGTCCAGCCGTACATCGCACGCAACTCCGTTTCCGCATGCTCCATCTCGGTGACCTGGCCGTCGTTGTCCGTGACCGTGACGTGCTGGTCGTCACCCTGGATTCTGACCGTGCCGACGCCGAGCGGTCCGCTGACGGTCGCTCGAAACAGGTCGCCTCTCTGCCACCAGCGCAGATTGCCATTGAAGCCTTCTTCACTCGCGCTGACGCCAATGCGTCCCTTGAACTCCCATTCCAGCAGCCCGGCAAGAATGTCACGGCGGGTTTCCCAGTCCGGCATCGGCGGCAGGTCGAGGCCGCGTTCTGCGGCGCAACCGGTGAGCACCAGCAGCAACCCTGCGAGGCGGCCGCGGCCGGACTGCGGGAGCAGGTTCCGTCGCCGGCAGCGAACAGGTACGACGGCCGGGACTCGCGTCGCGCGCTCGTCAGGAATCGTCCGGAAAGGCGCGTTCACGAATGCTCTGCAGAAGGTCGTTCTCCGGAAAGAGTGCTTCGGCATCGTCCAGGAATTTCTTCGCCTCGTCCGAACGATCGAGTTTCCACAATACCTCGACGATGTGCGCGGCCACTTCCGGATCTTTCAGCATGCCGTACGCGCGTTGCAACTCGGCCAGCGCCTGGTCGAGTTCCCCCTGACGGTAAAGTACCCAGCCCCAACTATCGACAATCGCGCCGCTGTCGGGCTCCAGCTCGAGCGCTTTCTCGATCAGTCGTTCAGCCTCGTCAAATTCTTCCGTGCGATCGGCGAGCGTGTAACCCAATGCATTCAGGGTCATGGCATTGTCGGGCCAGCGCTTGACCGCCTCCCGGTAAAGGTCGATGGCATCCTCGAGCTTCCCCATGCCGAGCAGCAATTCCGCCTTGCCGAGGATCGGGTTCTCGCTGTCGGGGCGATATTCGATCACCTGATCGTACAGATCGAGTGCTTCCGGATAGCGCTCCAGCGAGCCGAGCAATTGCGCGCGCGCCTGCATCATGTCAATCGCGTGCGACGGGTGGACCTTGCCGAACTCCTGCAGATGCTGCAGGGCTTCCTCGGGCTTATCGATTTGCTCCGCCATGATGCCGCTCGCCCGGCGCTGTGCCATCACCGCATAGGAACCGCTGATCACCTGCGAATACAAGGCGATCGCGTCTTTGTACTCCTGGCGGAAGTCTGCGATGCGCGCGAGGTAATAAAGCGCGTCCATGGTGTACTGGCCGCTGCTCAGGAGATCCTGAAAATCCGACCAGGCGGCATCGAGGTTTTCCCTGCGAAAATTGATGATGGCCATGAGCCGCAGTGCATCGGTGCGTGCCGGCTGCTCGAGCAATACCTGATTCACCTGGCTCAACGCATCGTCGTCGCGGTTTGCGGCCAGGTACATGATCGCGAGTTCCAGCCGTGCGTCAGGATCGGGATTGGGATTGTCGCCGACCAGGCGCGCGGTGTAATCGATGGCGGCCTCCTCCTCACCCGCCAGCAACAGCGAACGCGCATACAGCAGGTGCGGCTGCATCCAGTCCTTGTTGAGTTCGATCGCCCGGGTGGCGCGCTCGCTGGCCTCTTCGCCGTCACCGGCCTGCAGGGCCATGACGCCGGCGGCATAGTGTGCCGCCGCGGAATCCTCGTAGGGTTTGGCAAGTTCACTCATCAGCCAGGCGCCGTCCTCCGGATCCTCCTCGGAGAGGAACGGAATGAGCGCAACCAGGCGCTGATCGGCGGGCTCGTCGCCTCGTGCCAGCAAGTCGCGAAAACTGCCGCGGGAGTCGCGCAGGTCGTCATTGCGGAGTTGCAATTGCGCGAGATATAACAGCGCCTCGTCGCTGTCCTGGTCCAGTTCGTGCCATCGTTCCGCCGAACGGAGTGCATCCTCGTTGAAACCGTAGGTATACGACACCTGGGTCGCCTGCCGGGCAATTTCGACGTCCCCGCTCTGCTCCGCAGCCTTACGATATTCCTCCGATGCCACCTTGTATTCGTTTCGCTGCAACGCCATCTCGGCTTGCAATATGTGCGTATTCGCCTCTTCGTTCGTTGCATCGTCCGCGAACAGAGGCTGCATCGCGAGCAAGCACAGGCTGGCTGCAAGCCATAACGCCGGCGCCGCCAATAGCCTGAAACCATGTTCCATATTGAGAATCCTGATCATTCCGGTAATCGACTGTAGTGAGTAGTGCCGAACACAGACAAAGAACTACGCCGTCAGTTCGCTTATGATACGCAATGTCCGCCCGCCGGGGCGGAAGGGGAACACCAGATTACACGATGTCGCTGCACATACTTGGGCTGAACCATACCACGGCACCTGTCGAAATTCGCGAGCAGGTGTTTTATGCCGGTGACGAGGTGACGCGTGCATTATCGCAGGCGACTGCAATCCACGGCATCCGGGAAGCCGTGATCCTGTCGACCTGCAACCGCACGGAATTCTATGTCGACGCCGCCGATGGCGGCCCCGCGCGGCTGCATGCCTGGCTGCTCGAAGACCAGAAACTCGGCGCCGCAGCCACGCGGGCCCTGTTCACGCTGGAGGGCGACGAGGCCATCCGCCACCTGTTCCGGGTCGCCTGCGGCCTCGACTCCATGGTGCTCGGCGAACCGCAGATCCTGGGACAGCTGAAGGACGCCTACCGCCACGCCGAGCAGTCCAGCGCCGTCGGTAAATATCTCAATCGGCTGTTTCAGCACACATTTTCGGTTGCCAAGAAAGTGCGCACCGACACCGAGATCGGCAGCAGTCCGGTGTCGGTCGCGTATGCGGCCGTCAATCTCGCCAATCAGTTCTTCGCGGGCTTTTCGCGCCACACGGCCTTGCTGATCGGCGCCGGCGTGACGATCGAGCTGGTTGCCAAACATCTGCACGGCAAAAACATCGGACGCATGTTCGTCGCGAACCGCGACCTCGCACGGGCGCAGGCGCTCGCCGGGCAGTTCGGCGGTTTTGCATTGCCGCTGTCGGAACTGGACGGTACGCTACCCGACGCGGATATCCTGATCAGCTCGACCGCGAGTCCTGAGCCCGTCATTTCGTTCGAACAGATGCAAAGCGCCGTCCGGGCGCGCCGGCGCAAGCCGGTGTTCGCCGTCGACATCGCGGTGCCGCGCGACCTGGACCCGGCCATCGCGAAGCTTCCCGATGTCTATCTTTATACCATCGACGACCTCGACCAGGTGGTCATCGAGGGCCAGAACAGCCGCGAGGCAGCCGTCGCCGAGGCCAATCGTATACTGGATGAGGAAACCCGGCGCTACCTCAACATCGAACGCAGCAAGAAAGTCGCCCCTGTCATTGCGGCTTTGCGCGATCAGGGCGACGCACTCCGGGTCGAAGTGTTGCAACAGGCGCGGCGGCGGCTCGATAAGGGAGCCGCAACCGACGAAGTGCTGGAATTCGTGGCGGCGTCGCTCCTTAAAAAGCTGTTGCACCGGCCGAGCGTACGCTTGCGCGAAGCCGGCGAAAGTTCGGACGAGGCGTTTATCGAAACCATCCGGGAACTGTTTGGCCTGACGGACGATGTCGAACCCGGCGATCAATGATGATGAAAGCATCCATCCAGACGAAACTCGAAACCACGCGCGACCGGTTCGAAGAACTGGCGGGCCTGCTGTCCGATCCGGAAATTATCGGAAACCAGAACCGGTTTCGCGATCTGTCACGCGAGTATGCGCGACTGGAACCGGTCGTCGGTCTCTTCCGGCAATATGAAAAGCTGACTGCCGACATGGCGGCTGCCGAAGAAATGACGAACGATGCCGACGGTGAAATCCGGCAGATGGGACAAGATGAACTCGAAGCACTGCGGGAGCAACGCAACATTCTGCACCTCGAGTTACAGAAAGCGTTGCTACCGGTCGATCCGCATGACGACAGCAACGTGTTCCTGGAAATACGCGCCGGGACGGGCGGCGACGAAGCCGCGATTTTCGCGGGCGACCTGTTTCGCATGTATTCGCGATACGCCGAAATGAAGCGCTGGCCACTCGAAGTCGTCAGCAGCCGGGAGGGAGAACACGGCGGCTACAAGGAAATCGTCAGTCGAATCACCGGCCATGGCATTTACGCAAAGCTGAAATTCGAATCCGGCGCGCATCGTGTGCAGCGTGTACCGGCGACCGAATCGCAGGGACGCATTCATACTTCGGCCTGCACGGTTGCCGTGATGGCCGAGCCGGATGAACTGGAAGAAATAGAGATCAACGCGGGTGATCTGCGCGTCGACACCTATCGTGCTTCAGGCGCCGGCGGGCAGCACGTCAACAAGACCGATTCCGCGGTGCGGCTCACGCACCTTCCTACCGGCATCGTCGTCGAATGCCAGGACGAACGGTCGCAACACAAGAATCGCGCAAGGGCGATGTCGCTGCTGCAGGCCAGGCTGCTGGATGCGGAAATTGCGCAACGGGAGAGTGAGCAGGCGCAGCAGAGGCGGCGGCTGGTCGGCACCGGCGACCGCTCCGAGCGCATACGAACCTATAACTACCCGCAGGGGCGGGTCACCGACCACCGCATCAACCTGACCTTGTACAAGCTCGACGAAATCCTGCAAGGCGACCTGGATCCGGTGATCGAACCGCTCGTCAGCGAATACCAGGCCGATCAGCTCGCGGCGCTGGGTGCCAACTGACTACGCAGCGCCGAGCGACTGGTCGAGATCGGCGATCAGGTCCTCGATGTCCTCGATGCCGACCGACAGTCGAATGAGCTGATCGCTGATGCCGAGCGCCTTGCGCTTGTCGGCCGGGACGGAAGCATGCGTCATGATCGCTGGATGGTCGACCAGGCTCTCGACACCGCCGAGACTCTCTGCCAGCGCAAAGACCTTGCAGCGTTCGAGAAAGGAACGCGCTTCGTCAAGGCCGCCGGCAATGAAGAAGGTGACGATGCCGCCGAAGGGACCCATCTGCGATTGCGCCAGTTTGTGCTGCGGATGCGATTCCAGTCCCGGGTAGAGCACGCTCTCGACCCGTGAATCCTTTTCCAGCCACTCGGCGATCGCCAGGGCGCTCCGGCAATGACGTTCCATGCGGACGTCCAGCGTCTTGAGGCCGCGCAGCGCGAGAAAACAATCGAACGGGCCGGGCACGGAGCCGATGGAGTTCTGCAGGAATGCCAGGCGCTCGGCCAGGGTTTTGTCGCCGGTCACGGCAATGCCGCCGACCATGTCCGAATGCCCGTTTAAGAACTTCGTCACCGAATGCATGACGATGTCGCAGCCCGCCTCCAGCGGCCGCTGCAGATACGGCGTCGCGAACGTATTGTCGGCGACCACGAGAATGTTGCGCTCACGGGCAATGTCTGCGACGGCGCGGAGGTCGACCAGTTTCAGCAGCGGATTGCTCGGGCTTTCGATCCAGATCATGCGCGTGTTGTCGTGAATCGCTTTTTCCAGGTTCGCGATATCGCTCAAATCGACGAAACTGAAATCAAGGCCCGCACTGCGGCGGCGCACGCGCTCGAACAGGCGGGTGGTGCCGCCATAAATATCGTCCATTGCGATCACGTGGTCGCCGGAGTCGATCATTTCCAGGATCGTTGCTGTCGCCGCCATGCCGGAACTGAATGCAAAGCCGTAGCGGCCGGACTCGAGGTCCGCCACGCAACATTCGAGCGCCTGCCGCGTGGGATTCTGGGTGCGCGAATACTCGTAACCCTGGTGCACACCGGGACTTTTCTGCACGTAGGTCGACGTCGCATAGATCGGCTGCATGATGGCGCCCGTGCGCGGATCGGGCTCCTGCCCGGCATGGATTGCGCGAGTCGCGAAGCGCGTTTTCTTTTTCCTGTCACCCATTTGGTTCAACTCTGTTTCCGTAAGTAGTTCAGCACGTCCGATCGCGTGATCAGCCCGAGAAACTGCTCGTTGTCCATCACAGCCGCATAGGGCTGGACCTGCAGCATCGCGACGAGATTGTTGACGCTGGTTTCCTTGTCCAGTTGTATGTAGGCGGTCTGCATCGCGTCCCTCACCGGTGAATGCATCAGGTCAGGGTGGCCGAACACAAAGCGGATGATCGCGTCCTCGGTCAGAATACCGACCAGTTTGCCATCCTCCATGACGGGCAGCTGCGAAAACCCGGCGTTCCGCAGACGGTTGTGCGCGGTGGTCAACACGTCGGTCGGTCCGACCGTGATCGTTGCCCTCTGGCCGTGCGGCCTGCCGATGAGGTCGCGCAGATCGCCGAACTGCTCGCGCTCGATGAAACCCTGGTCGACCATCCAGAAATCGTTGAACAATTTGGACAGGTACTTGTTGCCGGTATCGCAGGCGAAGCTCACGACGCGTTTCGCTTCTTTCTGTTCCTGGCAATACTTCAGCGCCGCGGCGACCAGCGTGCCGGTCGACGAGCCGGCGAGGATACCCTCCTTCCTCAAGAGCTCACGGGCCGTGCTGAACGATTCGGCGTCGCTGATGCTGTACGCCCTGCTGACCCGGCTGAAATCCGCGATCGACGGAATGAAGTCCTCGCCGATGCCCTCGACGAGCCAGCCGGTCGTTTTCTCGCCGAGTTCGCCCTTGTTGATGTAGTCGGCCAGCACCGAGCCCTCCGGATCCGCAAGGACCAGGTCGACGTGAGGGGCGTGCCCGGACAGGTACCGGCTGATGCCGCTGACCGTGCCGCTCGAGCCGACGCCGAGCACGATGGCGTCGAGATCGTCCTCCATCTGCTCCATTATTTCCGGCGCCGTCGTCGTCTCGTGCGCCAATGGGTTGTCCGGATTGCCGAACTGGTTGATAAAATAGGCGCCCTTCTCCTCGGCAATGGTCTTGCCCAGATCCTGGTAGTACTCGGGATGCCCCTTGGCGACGTCGGAGCGGGTCAACACAACCTCCGCGCCCATTGCGCGCAGGTTGAAGATTTTTTCCTGGCTCATCTTGTCAGGCAATACGAGGATCAGGTGATAGCCTTTTTGTGCCGCGACCAGCGCCAGCCCGAGACCGGTGTTGCCGGCCGTCGCTTCGACGACCGTATCGCCGGGTTTGATGTCCCCGCGCCGTTCGGCCTCTTCAATCATCGAGATGCCGATGCGGTCCTTGATTGAGCCGCCCGGATTCATGAGTTCGAGCTTCAGGAACAGCCGGCAGTGGCCGGTATCGAGCCGGGTGACTTCGAGCATCGGCGTTTTGCCGACCATCTCCAGCACGTTGGAAAAAACGTTCATCGGTGTGGGGGTTACAGTTGCACGTGAAAGTGCTCGCCATACTACGCCATGGCCCGGTGCGGCTCTAGCCCACGGTTATCTTGCGCTTTCGAGCTCGTCGCAAGCGGCTCCTGGATCAGGCCGGGCTTTTCAGGAACGCCGTAAATGCGTCCCTGCAGGCTTCGGGCGAAACATCCCTGTTTCGC
>JBOHZD010000187.1:0-5722 GCA_050738315.1 Woeseiaceae bacterium | reverse complement strand
GTCTTCATTGCTGCCGACGGCGGCAATTTCGTAGCCGTTGACCGCGAGCGCCTGCTGCGTGCCGATCGCAGGATCGACGGTGACGACCTTGCCGCCGCGCAACACGAAATCGGCTGCTTCGATCGCCGCTTTACGCTTTGCCGCGTCTCCGGATTCGCGGCCGCACGCGGCGAAGAGGAGCACCACCACCGAAATCGTCACGAGTGAATTTATTCTTTTGAGCATCGTCTCACTCCTGATAGATGTGCGCTGACTCTGGCACCGGACCTGAGTCAATGCAATTGGCGTGCTACATTACGCCCCGTTTGCTCCTGCCACCACCTGAAACGAGCCTGCGGAAGACCGGGACAACTGAGTGACTTGTTATATAATTTCACGCGTCGCTGGCGGTAACCAGCACGTTCAAACCCGATGATCCGGAGCGAATACCTTGAGGCGGGACCAGAAATTCTTTGACATGTATACGCTGGTAGTCGGCGCCCTTGCCGCTGTTTGCCTGGGTTTCTTCGTTCTTGCGATGTTCGTGTCCGGCCGGACGGCGGTTGTCTTTACCTCGGGTTCGGACGAATACCAGGAAGCAATCGCAGAGCGTCTCAAGCCCTTCGGCGACGTGTATATGCCGGGCGACGATCTCGCGGCCGGCGGCCCGCAGGTCGCGCCAGCGGCGGCCGCCGAGCCCGTGAAAACGGCGATGACCGGTCCCCAGGTCTACAACGAAGCCTGCATCGCCTGTCACGGAAGCGGCATTGGCGGCGCGCCCAAGTTCGGGGACGCCGCGGCGTGGGCGCCCCGAATCGAGCAGGGTATCGACGTGCTGAAACAGCATGCGATCGAGGGTTTCACCGGTTCCACCGGCTACATGCCACCGAAGGGGGGCCGGGCCGACTTCTCGGATCAGGAAATACACGACGCCGTCGACTACATGGTTTCCGAGGGCGAGTAAAAACCCGCGGCGAACTGGCAAAAAATCTCCCGGTTGGCCGTCAATAACGGACATTGTTCGTCAGCAGCCTGAGCGACAGCGCTTCGCCGACGTGCGCGGCGGCGATGATGTCGTCGCCGGCCAGATCGGCGATGGTGCGGGCGACGCGCCGGATCCTCTGATGCGCCCGCGCCGACAGCGCGAAACGGTCCATGGCGCGTTCCAGCAAGGTCCAGCCTTCGCGCGTCAGCGCGCAGGTGTCCTCCAATAGATTGCCCTCCAGCCGGGCATTGCAGGTGCCCGCTCGCGTTTGCTGCCGCTGCCGCGCCGCGGAAACCCGCTCCAGCACGGTCGCGCTGCCTTCGAGGACGCCGCCGTTCGGCCGCAGCGCCTCTTTCGCGAGCCGCCGCACCGGCAACTGGATATCGATGCGATCCAGCAAGGGCCCTGAAACCTTGCCGCGATAATTGACGACCCGTTCGGCGCTGCAGCGGCAGTCGCCCCGGGCGTCGCCCTGATAACCGCAGGGGCAGGGGTTCATGGCTGCAACCAGTTGAAAACGGGCGGGAAAGTCGGCTTGTCGCCCCGCGCGGGAGATGGTGATCCAGCCTGTTTCCATCGGCTCGCGCAGGACTTCGAGGACATGCCGGCTGAATTCGGGCAATTCGTCCAGGAACAGAACGCCGTTGTGGGCCCGGGAGATCTCGCCCGGGCGTGGGTCCGAACCGCCGCCCACCAGCGCCGCCGCGGACGCCGTGTGATGTGGACTGCGAAACGGGCGTTGCCGCCAGTGCGTGAGATCGAATCGGCGCCCGATGATGGAGTCGATCGCCGCTGTTTCCAGCGCTTCGCCCTCGCTCATCGGCGGCAGAATGCCCGGGAGCCGGCGCGCCAGCATGCTCTTGCCGGTGCCGGGCGGGCCGACAAAGAGGAGGTTGTGCTCGCCGGCCGCAGCGATTTCGAGCGCGCGTTTGGCCAGCGCCTGGCCTCTGACTTCCGCAAGGTTCGGTGCCCGCACGGCCGCGATCGGCGGTGGGCCGTTCAGCAGCGGTGCGAGCTTCCTCTGGCCGGTCAGATGGGCGGTGACCTCGAGCAGGCTATTGGCTACGAACACGCAGGCGGTCGACAAGGCCGCTTCCGCGCCATTGTCGCCGGGCATGAAAATGCCGTTGCCCGCGTCCGCGGCTTTGAGCGCCGCGGGCAGGGCGCCGGGAATGGCGCGCAGTTCACCGTTCAGTCCGAGCTCGCCGTAAAACTCGTGTGAGCCGAACTCGTCCTGCGGAATCTGGTGTGCGGCCGCGAGGATGCCGAGCGCGATCGCGAGATCGAAGCGTCCCCCGGCCTTCCGCATGTCTGCCGGGCCGAGACTGACCGTAATGCGGCCGTCGGGAAAATCGAAGTCCGAACTCAAGATCGCGCCGCGCACGCGATCCTTGCTTTCACGCACCGCGGTTTCCGGAAGCCCGACGATGGAAAATGCCGGCAACCCGCCGGACAGGAACACTTCGATGGTGACCGGCGGCGCCTCGACACCCAGCTGTGCGCGACTCCAGAGCACCGCGAGCCGCGCGCGCCGGGGACGGAATCTCCCGGTGGAACCTGCTTCCGATCGCAGTGCAAGGTCGTTCATCTGCCCTCCCTGGCAGCAAACATCCGGCGGATCAGTCTGCCTTTTTCTTTCTCGCGCGTTTTCGTGCTGTGGGCTTTTTAGCGGCGCCGGGTTGCGTCAGGAGCTCCGCTTCCAGCGCTTTCAGTCTTTGCTCCAGCGCGTCGTGTTGTTGCCGTGTCCGTGCCAGTACCGCCTGCTGCACTTCGAATTCCTCGCGCGTCACGAGGTCGAGTTTCGCCAGCCCGGAGCGCAGCACCGCCCGGAAATTCTCCTCCAGTTCCTGCTGCACGGAACGAAGGCTCCCTGGAACGGCGTCGGCCAGTTTGCGTGCGAGCCTGTCGATCGATTCGTTTTTCATCGGTATGTGATACCTCACTCCATTCCAGAACGCCAGCGCCCAATCGGCGCAGGCGGCGCACTTTTGACTGCACTGCACGATCCGCGGGCAACGGCGGAGTTCACTGCACCCGGACGGTGCATTGCAGCGGGCGCTTTTTTCACAAGTTGCTAATTTCAAGCGATTTATAGTAGTTGGCACGGTTGCTGCAGCGTAGCCAGCCGGAATCAACCGGGAGCAGACAGTGAACAAGACCGCACGAAACTTTCCACGATTATTTCCACGCATCCTTCCAATACTCGGCCTCGCGCTCGCCTGCAGTCAGGCACACGCCGAGTGGTCGGCGAACATCGGCTGGGCCAGCGATTATTATTATCGCGGCATCTTCCAGGCCAGATCGTCGGCATCCGGCGGCATCGACTTCTCCAAGGGCGGTTTCTATGCCGGTACCTGGGCCGCCGACGTCAACGACGGCCTCGAGGTCGACGGCTATTTCGGTTATGCAAGAGAGCTCGGAGATCTCACGCTCGGCATCGGGTTCACAGGGTATTACTACACGCAGGAATTCGATGATACCTATGAGGAAGTGAACTTCCGCGCCGGTTTCGGCATCGCGAGCATCGACGTCGCGCTGGGCGAATACGACAACTTCGACGAACCGACGCAGAAGTATTCCTGGTATGCGTTGACCCTCGAGAAATACGGCTTCCACGGCAGGTACGCGGGTTTCAGCCGCGATTTTTCCGGTAACTATTTCGAATTCGGGTATGAACGGTCACTGGCCGAACTCGACCTCGGGCTGACGCTGATCGTCGCCGACGATGACCTTGCGGGTGAATCGACGGAATCGCTCGTCTTCACGATCGGCAAGTCTTTCGATTTCAACTGAGGGAAATCCGATGAAACTGATTACGGCAATTATCAAGCCGTTCAAACTCGATGACGTGCGTGAAGCCGTTTCGGGTGTCGGCATCCAGGGAATTACGGTCTCCGAAGTCAAGGGCTTTGGCCGGCAGCGCGGACACACGGAGCTTTATCGCGGCGCGGAGTACGTGGTCGATTTCCTGCCGAAGTCGAAAGTCGAACTTGCCGTCCCGGACGAGCTCGCAGAACGGATCGTCGAGGCGATCGTCGAAGCGGCGCGTACCGGACAGGTCGGCGACGGCAAGATTTTTGTCACCGACCTGGAACAGGTGATCCGCATAAGAACCGGCGAAACCGGCAGCATGGCAATTTGAGGAGGGGACGGTGGAAGATTTAACGCAACTCGCGGGACAGGTCACGGAACTCAGTTACGCGCTCGATACTTTTTATTTCCTGATCACGGGCGTGATGGTCATGTGGATGGCCGCCGGCTTCTCGATGCTTGAGTCCGGTCTCGTGCGCGCCAAGAACACCGCCGAAATCCTGACCAAGAATATCGGTCTGTATGCCATTGCCTGCATCGTGTACATGCTGTGCGGTTATTCGATCATGTATCCCGGCGCGTTCGAAGGCGGCATATTCCAAAGCCTCTCGACGTTTGGCAGCGGGTTGCTCGGCACCACGGACAATGCCGCCGCCGACGTCATCGCCAGCGGCGGCGAGACGTATTACTCAAGCCTTGCCGATTTCTTTTTCCAGGTCGTGTTCTGCGCGACGGCGATGTCCATCGTCTCCGGCGCCGTTGCCGAAAGAATGAAGCTGTGGTCGTTCTTTCTGTTCGCTGTGGTCATGACCGGCTTTATCTACCCGGTACAGGGATTCTGGAAATGGGGCGGCGGCTTCCTGCAGACCGCAGGCTTCCAGGATTTCGCCGGTTCCGGCGTCGTCCATCTCTGCGGCGGCGCCGCGGCGTTGGCGGGCGTTCTGCTCCTCGGCGCGCGCAAAGGCAAATACGGCCCCGGCGGACAGATCAACGCCATCCCGGGCTGTAATCTCCCTATGGCGACGCTCGGCACGCTGATCCTCTGGTTCGGCTGGTTCGGCTTCAACGGCGGATCCGAACTCAAGGTCTCGGACGTCGGCGAAGCCAATGCCGTGGCGCTCGTGTTCGTCAACACCAACATGGCCGCTGCCGGCGGGCTCGTGTTCGCACTGATACTGGCGCGCCTGTGGTTCGGCAAGGGCGATCTGACGATGGCCCTGAACGGCGCGTTGGCCGGACTGGTCGCCATCACGGCGGAACCGCTCGCGCCGACACCGTTCGGTGCGACCCTGATCGGCGGTATCGGCGGCTTGCTGGTCGTCGCCTCGATCGTGACCCTGGACAAATTCAGAATCGACGACCCGGTCGGCGCAATCTCGGTGCACGGCACCACCGGCATCTGGGGCCTCCTCGCGGCAGCGATCTATAACGACGACGCAACGCTCACAACACAGCTCTTCGGAATCGCTTCGATTTTTGCGTGGGTGTTTTTGACCAGCCTGGTGACCTGGTATGTCATCCGCGCAACGCTCGGACTCCGGGTCACGGAACAACAGGAATACGACGGCGTCGACCTTCACGAATGCGGGCTCGAGGCCTACCCGGAGTTTACGAGGGCGGATTGAGCTGCGTTACTCAACCAACCCCCCACTCCAGGCTACGCGTGCAGCCAGGCCCTCCCGCTCCGGACTCCGTGCGCGGTACGACCCGGCAAAGGCCTGTGACCGCAGTCACACTCCTGCGGCCGGTGGCGTGGTTTAATGAGATGTCATGAAGCGCCTGAATTCCACCGCCTGCGCACTCGCGCTGGCCGCTTTGGCTGCGGCAGCGCCGGGCGTCGTTGCAGCCGGCGATATCTACAAATGGACCGACGACAACGGCGTCGTGCATTTCGGCGATCGGCCGTCGGGCGCGGACTCGGAGACGGTGATCGCGCTCAATACCGAA
>JBOHZD010000186.1:0-2645 GCA_050738315.1 Woeseiaceae bacterium | reverse complement strand
GTCACTTCGTCGAACAGCATGATGTCCGGCTGCATGGCGAGCGCGCGAGCGATGGCTACGCGCTGCTTTTGGCCGCCGGACAATTGCTCGGGCCAGGCGTCGACTTTGTCCTCCAGTCCGACGCGTTGCAGAAGTTCGCGGGCGTTATCCGAAGCATCCGCGGCAGCAACCTTGTTCGTCAGACGCGGAGCCAGGGTGAGGTTGTCCAGCACGGAAAGATGCGGAAACAGATGAAAATGCTGAAACACCATCCCCAGGTGAGATCGCAGCCGTTGCGTCTCGGCGCGGTCCGCCGCGGTGCCGTCTCGCCAGAGAGAGTCGCCGTGCACTCGCACGTCGCCAGCCTGGATGTCTTCCAGTGTCATTGCGATGCGCAGCACCGTCGATTTTCCCGAGCCCGACGGGCCGATCAATGCGACTTTCTCTCCGGACACCAGGGAGAAATCGAAATTCTCGAGCACCGTCTGCGCACCGAAACGCTTCGTCACCTGGTGGAATTCCAGTACCGGATCAGTGGCGGACTGCATAGCGAGTCTCCAGGAATCGGACGGCATACGATGCGGCAAGGCTGACAACCAGAAACGCCACGCCCGTGATGGTCAGCGGTTCGAGGTAGCGAAACGATTCGGCGCCGAGCAGTTTCGCGGTCTGCAGCATTTCCATTACCGTGATGGCTGCGAGCAGCGGCGTGTCTTTGAACATGGCAATGAGGTAGTTGCCGAGCATCGGCAGCGTCGGCGCCACGGCTTGCGGCAGGACGATTCTCTGCCAGATCGCGCCGCGCGGCAGATTGAGCGCGCGCGCCGCTTCCCACTGGCCACGGGGCACGGCTTCGATCCCCGCACGATAGACTTCCGCCGTATAACAGGAGTAGTGCACACCGAGCGCGAGCATGCCGATGGCGAGCGGCGACAGGGCGACGCCGTATTCCGGCAGCACGTAATAAAGGAAGTACAACTGGATCAATAACGGCGTCGAACGCACGAATTCCACAATCCAGAACGCGCTGCGCGACAGCCACGCAAGCGGCGCCATGCGGGCTATTGCCCAAAACAGGCCGAGTAAGGCCGCGAGCACAAATCCCGCCAGAGTGGCTTCCAGTGTAACGGTGAAGGCGCCGAGGATCCTCGGTAGCACCTGCAAGGTATATTCCCAACTCCAGATCACGCGCGCTTCTCCCGATGCCGGGTGACGTTACGCTCGAGGCGCCGCATGCCGGCCAGCAGAATCTGCGCGACCAGAAAATAGATGAGCAAGGTCAGGACGAATAGCGGTACGGTATCCAGCGTCGCTCCTCGCTGCACTTGCGCAGCGAACGTCAGTTCGGAAAGCGTGATCAACGATACGAGCGCCGTGTTCTTCAATAACTCGATCAGCAGATTGCCTGCGGGCGGCAACATCATCGGCAGCGCTTGCGGCAGAATGACGCGGAACAATATTCCGCGTTCATCGAGATTCAACGCCCGGCCGGCCTCCAATTGACCGCGCGGCACATTGGCAATGGCACTCCTGACGACTTCGGCTCCATAAGCCCCGCTGTTCAGACCGAGCACCAGCACGCCGGTGGCCAGCGCCGGCAAGCTGACGCCGAAGAAGGGCAGGGCAAAGTAAAACCAGAAGAGTTGCACCATCGCCGATGTGCCGCGAAAGATTTCCACGTAAACGTTTGCCGGCCAACGCAGCCAGCGGCGCCGGGAGCGCCGGCCGAGACCGGCCGCAATCGAGAGCAGCAGTGCGCATACGGCGCCACCAACGGTCAGTTGAAGAGTGACACGCAGGCCTTCGATCAAAGGCGGAAGATGCGTTTGCAGGAACGCGATGGTCAGCTCGACGGCCGTCACCTTGAATCGGCCTCGCACAATTGAGATGCGGTAACCCGACCCGGCAACATGTCGCTGCTGAAGCCAAAGGGTTCGACGAGTTTGCCATGCCTGGGCGTGCCGACAGTCGCGCGGAGGACCTGGTTGAATGCATCGCGGAACTTCCTGTCGCCCATGCGAAAGCCGAATGCGCCGTATCCCTTGATGATTTCGCCGTCGATGGTCAGATCCGTGAACGGCGTCGCGCGCTCCAGCGGTGCGGATGACTTGCTCAGCAGGTCGTTCACCGTCAGAGCCGTGCCGGCATAGGCGGAAGCGCGCCCTGCGGCGACACCATCGACCGCCGACGGCGCATCGGGGAAGATGCGGATGCGATCGTCGGTAATACCGACAGCGCGCGCGTACTGCAATTGAATCGCGCCGGTGACGACACCGAGCGTTGCGTCGACGGTGTCGCGGAGATCACGATAGCCGTGCAGGTCGAGCGGATTGCCGGCGGCCACGACAAATGCTTCGCCAATAGCATAGGTGGGATCGGAGAACAGGATTTCCCGGCAGCGCGCCGGCGTGATGTACATACCAGCGGCGATTACGTCGAAGCGCCCCGCCTTCAGCGCAGGAATGAGCGAACCGAACTCGGTCAGCACGCCGCGGAGGTCCGCCACGCCGAGCTGCCGGAATACGAGTCGCGCGAGTTCCGGAGATTCGCCGGTCAGGCGGCCAGTATCGGTATCGACATAGGCGAATGGCGCTTCGTTGGCAAAGCCGACCCGCACGACGCCGGCTGCACGAATGCGTTCCAGCGTATTGCCGCCGGTGGCCGCC
>JBOHZD010000185.1:0-5491 GCA_050738315.1 Woeseiaceae bacterium | reverse complement strand
TATCCACCTGAAGGACAACTTCGGTGCCGGCAAATTGCAGATCGAGATCTTCGAAAAGACCGTCGAGGCAGAACTGCGGGAACCGACCTTCGTCACCGCCTACCCGACCGAAGTTTCTCCCTTGTCGCGCCAGAATGATGCCGACCCGTTCTTGACGGACCGTTTCGAGTTGTTCATCGCCGGCCGCGAAATCGCCAACGGATTTTCGGAACTGAACGACCCGGAAGAGCAGGCCGAACGCTTCCACGCCCAGGCTGAAAACAGAACAGCCGGCGATGAGGAAGCCATGCTTTTCGATGCCGACTACATTCGGGCGCTGGAATACGGCATGCCGCCGACGGCAGGACTCGGCCTCGGCATCGACCGGCTGGTGATGCTTATGACTGATTCACCGTCGATTCGCGACGTGCTTTTGTTTCCGCACATGCGGCCGGAGGTGTTCGATTAGACTTCCTACGTGTGCATCCGGTTGCCGGAGGTTCCAGCTCATGAGAGACGGAGCCTGAATCGGGGAGAGCTTTTCAGGAACGCCGTGAATACGTCCGTGTAGGCTTCGGGCGAAACATCCCGGTTTCGCACGATCCTGAAAATCTCTCCCGGATCCAGGCTCCGTCCCGGTCGGTTATGGTGTTCACGCATCACCCGTGGGAGATGGCAGAGGGTAAGGCAGGGCGACGGGGTGTGCGGGGTGGCCTTTGAGGGTGAGGGTCTGGTCGTGCAGGTTCAACGGCACGACGGCGAGCAGGTCTCGATCGACGATGTTGATGATGTCGCCGACTTCGCGTTGTTCGAAGGTGAGTTTGTCGCCAATTTTCGCGGAGCCGGCATCGAGGCGATAGTGCATCAGGCGGCGCTTGCTGTTGCCGAGGTGCTCGGTTCTTGCGACGATTTCCTGTCCCGTGTAACAGCCTTTGCTGAAACTGACGGCGCCGAGGCAATCGAGGTTCAGCATGTGGGGCGTGTATTGTTCCGAGGTTGCGGTGACGATGGTGGGGATGCCTGCATCGATGAGCGCCTTCTGCCATTCGGGATCGGGCAATGGATGCACGATACGCAGCCCGACGTGTTCGATGGCGGTCGCCGTTCCGTAGGCTTCGATACATCGTCGCGCGGCGCCGGTGTCGACTGTGACGACGCCGCCTGCACGGCGGGTTGCGTTTCTGGTCCTTTGCGGTAGCAGGTTGAGTGCCGCGAGGGCAGCGAGGTCTTCTTCCGCCGCGACGGCGAGGCATCGCCAGTCCGTTTCTGGAATCCCGAACGTCACTTTCGCGCGCAACCTGTAAATCGACAAGCGTTTGACCACCGGGTCCAGCAGTTCGCCGGGTATGACGAGACCGATGCCTCCATCGATCTCCAGCATTCTTGCCACGCAGAGGACGCGACCCTTCGGATTGCACCATGCGGTGGGGAGCGAAACCGCGGCCGGTAGCCTGTCGACGTCCTGTGTCAACTGACCCTGCAGGAAGGACCCCGCATCCTCGCCAGTGACGAGTAACAATTGAAAGAACCGCTTCATTGATTTCCCGCTGTCCCGGAGCATGGGCGACTGCCTGCACCGCAAGGCGCAGTCTGGCATAATTGCCGCATGTCTGACGACCTTAAAACAGGCTCCCGCCGTGCGGATCGCGCGCGGCCGCTGTCGCCGCACTTGTCGATCTATCGCTGGCCCATGACCATGGTTGTATCGATCGTGCATCGAGTGACCGGCCTAACGTTGTCGATTGGGTTGATCCTGCTCGTTGCCTGGCTCGTGTCAGTCGCGGACGGGCCGGCCGCTTATGGTCGCCTCGCCGGGTTCATGCAGTCCGGGATTGGCCGTGTTTTGCTCGCAGCCTTCAGTTTTGCGTTTTTCTTCCATTTCGCTAATGGCGTGCGCCACCTGTTCTGGGACGCAGGCTTCGGGTTCGAAATCAGGCAGGCCAACGCATCGGGATGGGCTGTCATCGTCAGCACCATCGGGTTGACACTCGGCTACTGGCTGGTGCTCTAGTGCCCTGTCCCGTAAGTAAAGTTATTCGCGGGACAGGGCACTAGCTGCATGTCGAGTCTCCGCTCACCTCTGGGCCGCGTGCTTGGCAGCGGTTCTGCCAAAGACGGAACGGATCACTGGTGGTCACAGCGGGTGTCTGCGGTCGCCCTCGTGTTGCTCGGCGTCTGGTTTCTGATCTCGCTCACGCAATTGCCGGGTTTCGCCTATGACGACGTGCATGATTGGATTGCGCGGCCATGGAACGCCATCCTGTTGCTGCTGCTTCTGCTGACACTCGCCTTTCACTCGAACCTCGGTGTTCAAGTCGTGGTCGAAGATTACGTGCAGCAGCCGTTCTCGCGCGTAGCCCTGCTTGTCGTCAGCAAATTCGTACATATCGTGCTGGCCGCGGCCGCGGTCTTCGCCGTTTTCCGGACCGCTTTCGGGTTCGCGGCATGAGCGCCTACGAATTCATCGATCACCGCTGCGACATCGTGGTGGTCGGAGCCGGTGGCGCCGGTTTGCGGGCAACGTTCGGACTTGCGGAAGCAGGGTTCGGCACAGCGTGTATAACCAAGGTCTTTCCGACGCGCAGCCATACGGTGGCGGCGCAGGGAGGCATCAGCGCGGCGCTCGGCAATATGGGGCAGGATGACTGGCGCTGGCACATGTATGACACGGTGAAGGGTTCGGACTGGCTCGGTGACCAGGACGCGATCGAGTACATGTGTAAGGAAGCGCCCGACGCGGTGATCGAGCTCGAACATTACGGCATGCCTTTCTCGCGTACCGGGGATGGACGTATCTACCAACGCCCGTTCGGTGGTATGACGACACACTACGGTGAGGGCACCGCGCAACGAACCTGCGCGGCCGCGGACCGTACGGGACATGCAATGCTGCACACTTTGTACCAGCAGTCCCTGAAGCACGACGCGGAATTCTTTATCGAATATTTCGCGATCGATCTCATCATGGAAGACGGGGCCTGCCGCGGCGTCGTCGCGATCGATCTGGCCGACGGGCGTCTGCACCGGTTTCGTGCGCACCAGGTCATCCTGGCGACGGGAGGGTACGGACGCTGCTACTTCACCTGCACCTCCGCGCATACCTGCACAGGCGACGGCAATGCAATGGTCATGCGAGCGGGCCTGCCGGTGCAGGACATGGAATTCGTGCAGTTTCATCCGACCGGCATTTACGGCGCCGGCATGCTGATCACCGAAGGTGTGCGCGGGGAGGGCGGTTACCTGACCAATGCGGACGGTGAGCGCTTTATGGAGCGCTATGCGCCGCATGCGAAAGACCTGGCGTCACGCGATGTGGTCAGCCGCTCGATGACGATCGAAATTCACGAAGGCCGCGGAGTCGGACCCGACAAGGATCACATCCACCTGCATCTGGAGCATCTCGGACCGGAAGTGATCGAAGAACAATTGCCGGGCATCGCCGAGTCGGCACGAATCTTCGCAGCGGTCGATGTCACGAAGGCGCCGATTCCGGTGCTGCCGACGGTGCACTACAACATGGGCGGTATCCCGGCGAATCGCAATGGCGAGGTGGTGACCGTGATGGATGGTGATGCCGAGGCGGTCGTCCCGGGATTGATGGCGATCGGAGAAGCAGCCTGTGTTTCGGTTCACGGGGCCAACCGGCTGGGATCCAATTCATTGCTCGACCTGGTGGTATTCGGACGCGCGGCGGCGAGGCACTGCGCAGCAACCATGAAGCCGGGTGCGCGACATCGCGTCCTGCCTGCCGATGCCGGCGGCAACAGTGTCGCCCGCCTGGACAGGTTGCGCCACGCGAAGGGCAGCCGTCCGACGGCACAGATTCGCCTGGAAATGCAAAAGATCATGCAGCATCACGCGGCCGTGTTCCGGACGGGAGCAACACTCGACAAAGGCGTCGCGATGCTGCAAACGACGTTCAAAAGCATTGCCGACGTGCGGGTTGTCGATCGCTCGCTGATCTGGAATACCGACCTGATCGAGACCCTGGAACTTGAGAATCTGCTGCTGAATGCAACCGCGACGATCACTTCGGCCGCCAATCGCCGCGAAAGCCGCGGCGCGCACGCCCGCGAGGACTATCCGGACCGCGACGACCAGAACTGGATGAAACATACCCTGGCATGGGTGGATGCGGCGGGCAGGGCGTCATTCGACTATCGCCCGGTGCACAACGACACGCTGACCGACGAAGTCGAAGCGATCCCACCCAAAGCGAGAACGTACTAGGAGACTCGTGTTCTGCGCTCGGACTCTGCGCACCCAATGTCTATGAACCTTCAATATTGTCGCAGGCGGAGCCTGGAGCGGGGAGCGCTTTTCAGGACCGCCATGAACCCATCCATGGGGGCTGCGGGCGAAACCTCCCTGTTTCGCACGCCCCTGAAAAGCCCTCCCCATCACGGCTCCGCTCCTGCCCCCGCACCGTTCATGAATAATGCGCGCTAGCAAGATATGAGGGGAATTGATGGACGCGGAAACCAGGGTCAGAGGGCATTTCGCCGAGAGCATCGCCGCGAAGCAGGCTTCCGTCGAGCAACTCAGCCGCAGTATCGCCAGGGCCGGGCAGCTGATGGCCAGCGCGCTGCTGTCCGACGGCAAGATCCTGAGCTGTGGCAACGGCGGCTCCGCCGGAGATGCGCAGCATTTCTCCTCCGAGCTGCTGAATCGCTTCGAGATGGAACGCCCCGGTCTGCCCGCAATGGCCCTCACTACCGATTCGTCCACGCTGACATCCATCGCCAACGACTACGCCTACGAGGACATCTTCGCGAAGCAGGTCCGCGCGCTCGGCCGTCAGAATGACGTATTGCTGGCAATCTCCACGTCCGGCAATTCCGAGAACGTGAACCGCGCCATTGTGGCGGCACATGAGCGTGGCATGCACGTCGTGGCGCTCAGCGGCCGCGACGGCGGGCGCATGGCGGCGCTATTGGGCGATGACGATGTCGAGATTCGCGTCCCGGCAACGCGTACTGCGAGAATTCAGGAAGTGCATCTCGTCGCCATTCACTGCCTGTGCGATCTGATCGATACTACCTTGCTGGGCAATGCCTGAATGAAGCGATCGCTACTTGATCACTTTCAGATGTGATCTGGTGCTCCTTGCCGGGATGCTCTCCGCCGGATCGTCCGGGGGCTCCGGGCGCTGCGTCCCATGCGAGAAAATCATTCCCTGCCCCGTCTCGCGGGCGTAGATGCCCAGCACCGCGGCGATCGGCACCCAGACGTCGAACGGGACGCCGCTGAAGCGCGCGCGAAAGCTCACCGACGTATTGCTCAGCTTGAGATTATGCGCGGCCGAATGGCTGATATTGAGAATGATCTTGCCGTCCTTCACGTGCTCGCGCGGGACCGTGACTCCGTCGACCGATGCGTCGACGACGATATGCGGTGTATGCCCGTTATCGCCCATCCACTCGTGCATGGCGCGAACGAGGTAGGGCCGCTTGGACTTGCTGGGCAGTGTCATGGGACAAAAGCATAACACCGACGGCAGCCTCTGTAGGAG
>JBOHZD010000184.1:0-4464 GCA_050738315.1 Woeseiaceae bacterium | reverse complement strand
TACAGCCCGGTGAGCGCTGCTTCATAATGCCCGATTGCTTCGGCGTATCGGCCTCTGCCGGTCAATTCGCTTGCCAGGTGCCGTGTCGCATCGACGCTGCCGGACAATTGGTGCAGTTTTTCGCGCTGGCGGAGGTCGCCGCCGGGATCCAGCGTCCGTTTCATGCCCTTGAACGTTTTGCGTGCCTGGTAGCTGTTTGACCATTCCGGCAACAGCTCGACAATGACATAGGCGATCGCGCCTATCGCCGGCAGAAAGAAAATAATGAAGATCCAGTACATCGAGCGCCCCGTGCGGAACACGTGGACGACCAAGGCAATCTGGATCGCGAGAGTGACGAGAAAAAAGGGCATGGGTCGGCGCTGCTGAATCAGGCGGGACTTGCTGTCCGATTCATCGAGCGGAAGCCTAAATAGAGAAGGACGAGCAGTTTCAATAATTCAAGTACCGAGTAGGCGCCGTGCGCGATCGACGGCCCGGGCTCGACGCCCTGTATGATCGATTGCGCTCGTGCGTTCAACTCGGGCAACAACCACGCTGTCTGGGCGATCAATATCACGGCCAAAGCCGCGCAAAATCCGAAGAGCTCCCGGCTTCGGCCGCTGATTCGGACCAGAATCAGCAGCAAAATCAACGCGATGAGCTCGGCCTTGTTGAGCGCGGCAAAGACGACGCGACCGACATCGAGCGCTACTTCCCGCGTGATCGACGGCGCGGTGAATTTGACGGGGGTCTCGAGGAGCGATATTCCCGCTGTCATGCCGAACCAGGCAAAGCTGACCCATGCAGGGTTTCTGATGTTCTCCATGAGGTCCTTCATGCGTGAGGTATTCAAAGGCATAATTCCTCGCTTGTCTTCGCATTGGGTCAGGGGCAAGCTTCTGACTCTGCAATCAGTGTTGTGCACAATATGGCCTCGGGAAAGGAATCACAACTGGCAACGGCCGTCATGATGATCCGGCCGGCGCGATTTGAAAGTAATCCGCAGACCGCGGTCTCCAACCGCTTTCAGGGCAAGTCCCGCGCATCCGCGTCCCGGCAGCATGCCGCTGCACTCGAAGAATTCGAGCTTCTTCAGGCTGCGCTGGTTCGGGCAGGCATCCGCGTGGTGGTTTTCGACGACACACCGGAACCGCACACTCCGGATGCAATATTTCCCAACAACTGGGTGAGTTTCCATGGCGACGGGACTGTGGTTCTGTATCCGATGGAAGCAAGCAACCGGCGCACCGAACGGCGGCGCGACCTCATCGAGTCACTGGCTTCGAACCACGGCTTCGCCGTGCGCGAAATCGTCGATCTGAGCCACCATGAGCAAGACGGGCATTTCCTCGAAGGTACCGGCAGCATGGTGCTCGACCGTGTCAACCACATCGCGTACGCCTGTCTCTCGTCGCGCACGCATCTGGATGCGCTGGGGGAGTTTGCTCAGCGGCTGGACTATGAAATTATCGCTTTCGATGCCGCCGATCAGGATGGCGCCGCGATCTATCACACGAACGTGCTGATGAACATCGGGGAGGAAATCGCCGTCATTTGTGGCGAGGCAATTCCACGGGAAGAGCAACGAAGCGCCGTCCTGGAAAGCCTGGTCGAGTGCGGGCGCGAAGTCATGACACTGACGTTCGCGCAATTGCAGGCGTTTACCGGCAACATGCTGGAGCTCAAATCATCGAGCGGGAATCGCGTCGTGGCAATGTCGGAACAGGCACGCCGTTCGCTGACTGCCCATCAGCTGGAAATGTTGGAGGGCAACGGCGACATCGTCAGCGTGCCGATCGGCACGATCGAGGGATCCGCCGGCGGCAGCGTCCGCTGCATGCTGGCCGAACTTCATCTACCCGCAGCATAGGAAGCACAGGGCATGGCGACATTTCGCGATAAAATCCTGATGTGTCCGCCGGATTACTTTTCGGTCGAATACGTCATCAATCCATGGATGGCGGGGCACGAAAGTTCGCTCAATATCAAACTGGCAAAAAAGCAATGGCAGACCTTACGCGGCATTCTGGCTGAGCATGCCGATATCGTGACCATCGATCCGCAGCCGGATCTGCCGGACATGGTTTTTACGGCCAATGCCGGGGTCGTCTACGGTAACAAGGCGGTTGCCAGCCATTTCATGCCGCACGAACGCCGTCCCGAGGAGCCGCATTTCAAGAAATGGTTTCGCCAAAACGGGTTCGAGTTGCTCGACCTGGACGAGAAAATCGGCTTCGAAGGCGCCGGCGATTGCCTTCTCGATCGCGGCGGTCCGTGGCTCTGGACCGGGTACGGATTCCGTACGGAAATCGAAGCGCATGAAGAGATTCGCAAGTTTTTCGGTCTCGACCTGGTTTCAATACACCTGACCGATTCGCGTTTTTATCATATCGATACCTGTTTCTGTCCGCTCTCCGGCGGGTTTCTCATGTATCACCCGCCGGCTTTCGACTTCGAATCGCGGATTGCGATCGAAAGCCGCATTCCGCCGCACAAGCGCATCGTTGTCGACACGGCGGATGCCGGAAATTTTGCCTGCAACGCCGTCAATATCGACGACAAGGTTTTTCTCAATAAAGCGTCAGAGCCGCTGAGAGCGCGGCTGATGCTGGCCGGCTTTACCGTGCGGGAGATCGACTTGTCCGAGTTTCTCAAGGCCGGCGGCTCCGCGAAGTGCCTGACACTGAAACTCAATGAGCCCGAGCGCGAGTAAGCGGTCCGGACCCACCGCAAAACGGCAGCTCCGATCACTCCGGGCATGACCGACATTCCGCATCGTTACCGGATCGTTCCGAAGAATCCCGGCGCGCATCTGTTCGAGGTGACATTGACCGTGGCGAACCCCGATCCGCGCGGTCAGGTATTCGCCGTTCCGGCCTGGATTCCCGGCAGCTACCTGATCCGCGATTTTGCCCGGCACGTCGTGTCGATGCGGGCCGAGGCGGGCGATCGGCAAATCGAGCTTGTGAAAATCGACAAAAGCAGCTGGCAGGCGGCGGCCTGCCACGAGCCCATGACAGTTACCGCGGAAATCCATGCGTACGACCTGAGTGTCAGAGGCGCGCATCTGGACACGACTCACGCCTACTTCAACGGCGCCTGTGTCTTTCCACAGGTGGTCGGGCAGGAGGACCGTGCGGTCGAGGTGGAAATAGGCCCGCCGCCGAAGCCGCTGGGCAAAACGTGGCGTGTCGCCACTTCGATGCGCCGCAAGAAAGCCGGGTTGTACGAATTCGGTACTTACTGCGCCGACAATTACGATGAACTGATCGATCATCCCGTCGAGATCGCCGACCTTTTGATCGGAGAATTCGAAGCCGGCGGCGTGCCACACGCAATTGCGGTGCGCGGTCACTCGCGAGTCGACATGGCGCGCATCTGCCGGGACCTGGCGACCCTGTGTGCGGAGCACCAAAAGCTGTTGGCTCCGCCGCGGGATCTCGATCGCTACCTGTTCCTGCTGCTCGTCCTGCCCGAGGGATACGGGGGACTGGAGCACCGCTGGTCCTCGAGCCTGCTGTGCAGCCGCAACGATGTGCCGGTCCGCGGCGAGGCGCCGATGAAGAGCTCGTACCGAAAGTTCCTGCGACTCTGCAGCCACGAGTACTTTCATCTTTGGAGCGTCAAACGTATGAAGCCGGAGCGCTTCACGCCTTATGACTTGAGCGCCGAATCGCACACCGGATTGCTGTGGGTATTCGAGGGCGTCACCTCGTATTACGACAATCTCGCGCTGGTGCGCGCAGGGCTGATCACGCGCGAGAGTTACCTGGAACTCCTCGCACGGACCATTACGCGCGTGATTCGCGGCCGCGGCCGCTTCCGGCAAAGCGTCGAGGAATCCAGTTTCGATGCCTGGATCAAGTTCTACAAACAGGATTCCAACTCGAGCAACGCAACCGTCAGTTACTACACCAAAGGGTCCCTGGTTGCACTCGCGCTCGACCTGACGATTCGCCGGGACACCGGTGGACAGAAATCACTCGACTCTGTGATGCGCGAATGCTGGAAGCGTTACGGCGAGACTGGCGAGGGCGTGCCGGAACGCGGCCTGGAATCGATTGCCCAGTCCCTCACCGGTCTCGACCTGCAGGAGTTTTTCGAGCGTTATGTGCGAGGCACCAGCGATCTGCCATTGCAGAAATTACTGAAGGATTTCGGCATCATCATGCATCTGCGCCCGGCCGATAACGTCGATGATGCCGGCGGCAAAGCGGGCTCGCTCGAAACGACACCGCCGCCGTGGCTCGGTATCGCCGCCGTATCTCGCGACAGCAAGGAACTGGTCGGTGTCGTGCATTCGGACAGCCCGGCGGAGCAGGCCGGTATCGCGGCGGGCGACGAACTGGTCGCGCTGAACGAGGTGCGGCTGACGAAGGCCAACATCGACACCCGTTTGCGTGAATACCATGCCGGCGACAAGGTGACGATCAGCGTATTTCGCAATGACGCCCTGCTGAAGTTCAAGGTCAGGCTGACTGC
>JBOHZD010000183.1:0-9979 GCA_050738315.1 Woeseiaceae bacterium | reverse complement strand
CCGGCGCGCGAGTTGCGTTACCGGTTGACCTTGCATTTAGCCGCGGCCGGCCGGAGTTCCGAGTACCTCGAAATGTACCGGCACCATTACCAGAGCCTCGGCATCGACCGCCTGGATTGCCTGGCGGTCAATGCCGAAATACTGGCGGGCCGGGCACAAGAGATTGTGTCGCTCGCGGAAAAACTGTGGCTGGTGGGCCGGAGCCAGGTTGAGGAATGCGACCCGGTGTTCGACTATCTCCGCGGCGCCGGATTGCTCGATGAGAGCATGCTCGAGCAGCGTTTTGAACTCGCGGTATCGGCGAAACAGTTGTCCCTTGCCCGCTACCTCGCACGGTCCATGGATGATCGGTTCCTGCATCAGGCCAGTCAGTGGATCGAGGCCCGTGATGACGCCGAACCATTTCTGCAGTCGGAGCTACAGCAGATCGGCGAGGAGAACGACCTCGACATTCATCGCGACCAGCTGCTGTTTGCGATCGAGCAGGTTTCCTACGGCGATGCGGGTCTTGCCTCCGAATACTGGCGAGGAATCCGTTCGCGGCACGAGTTTTCACCGCAACAGATGGCGCATATTTCGCGACACATTGCGCTCTCGGCCGCACAGCAGCATCGTCCCGACGCCTACCCTCTGCTGACGGATCTGGCGGCCGATGCCACCGACGCCAAAGTGCGGAGCTGGCGAGCTCGTGCCGCGCTCCGTGAACACGCCTGGGAAAAAGCCATCGTTGCCATCGATGCCATGCCAGCGGAGGAACGTCAGGCGGAGGAATGGCAATACTGGCTCGCCGTGGCCCTGCAACAGACCGGGGCTGACACCGAGGCGCGGTCCGTTCTCGAGACCCTGGCGGCAGAACGCAGTTATTACGGTTTTCTCGCCGCCGACGCAGTCGATGCCGATTATGCTTATGCGAACGCAATGACACCCGAGGAAGAATCGATCATCGACGAGCTCGCGCAGAATCCGTCTTTGATCCGTGCACGGGAACTGTTTTACGTCGGACTGGAAAGCCGTGGCCGCTCGGAATGGGACGACGTCGTGAACGAGCTCGATGATGGCGCAAGAACGCAGGCCGCGGTGCTCGCCCATCGCTGGAACTGGCACTCGAGGGCGATCGCGACCGTGGCGACGGTCGGCCAATACGACGACCTCGAAATTCGCTATCCATTGCCGTATTACGACCAGTTCGCGGAGTATTCGGCAACCGCAAAAATCCCGGGAAGCTGGGCCTACGGCGTTGCACGCAGCGAAAGTCTGTTCATGACAGATATACGCTCGCACGCCGGAGCCATCGGTCTCATGCAGCTGATGCCGGACACCGGCCGGCGCACGGCGTCGGACCTCGACTTGCCGTATGCGGGCGTCAAGACGCTCACCGATCCCGCCAGCAATATCCGGCTGGGAACCGCTTATCTCGGCAAGATGCTGGAGCGATTCGGCGACAATGTCGTGCTCGCGACGGCCGCCTACAACGCGGGACCGTTCAAGGTGGAAGAGTGGCTTCCGGAATCACAGCGACTCGACGCGCGGATCTGGATCGAAAACATTCCCTACGACGAGACTCGCGATTTCGTGCGCCGGGTCCTCTTCAGCGACGCGATCTTTCACTGGCGCCTGACCGGAGAAACCAGGCGGGTGTCCGCCGCGTTACGCGCCGTCGGACCGTCCGCGACGCCCGAACGCCTTTCACGAGTCGAGAAGAAGTCCGACCCGGACAGTTGACGATGCGTCAGCTCGCGCCGGCATTCGCGAGCAGTTCCAGTCTCGCACTGCGCTCGTCGGGTGCCAGATCCGCCAAATTCCGCGACCGTCGATAAAAACAGTCGATATCGCGGCTACATTCCTCGAAGACGGCGATGAAAGCCGGCACCCAGCTTTCGTAGAGCCCCAGCGACACGAGCCGCGCATTGTTGAGCGGCGCTCCAAGCGGGCTGGATCCCGCGCCTGCCTCCGCGAACAGCCGTGCTGCATCCGCCGATAACTCATGCATAACCTTGTCCTTGCGCCGCCGCTTTTCGTCGACATCGCTGCCGGCCTCGTAAATTTCCGTCAATTCAACTTTGGCCGCCTCGACGATTTCCAGCAGTTTGTGTTGCAGCGCCTGTGAACGGCGATAGGCTTCGAGGGACGCGCCTGATCCCCGGCTCGGCAACCACCGCTCCATACCGATTTCGGCCACTGCGCTGGCGAACGACTCGTTGAATTGCGTCGCTCCCTTGACATACAGCTTCTGATGAGCCAGTTCGTGGAATAATGTGGCAACCAGATCGGCATCACTCCAGCGCATCATCGTATTCAGCACCGGGTCGGCGAATTGGCCGAGTGTCGAATACGCCGACACGCCCGCAACCGAAACGTCGTACCCGTCGCGCTCCAGTTCGCGGGCTTCCTGCATGGCGTCCTCTTTGGCGAAATAACCGCGGTAGGCCACGCAACCGACCACCAGGTAACACCATTCCTTTGGCTGCAACGAGAACTCCGGTGCCGCGAACACATTCCACACGACATAGTCCCGCCCCAGGTCCGCATAACTCCGGTAACTGTCGTTATCCGGCAACTTCATGACCTCCACGGAGAATTCGCGCGCCTCCTGCACCAGCCGCAGTCGTTCCCTCAACGTCTCCGAAGAAGCCGGGTCACTGATCACGTCCGCCATCGGCCGCCGCTGATTCATGACGTGTGTGTGCCCGCCGACTGCCTGCATGTAATAGCAGCCTTGAAGCGTCGGGAGCGCCGCAAGAATGAGGATCAAGTAAAGGCTGCCGGGACGGAGCTTCGTACGTTTCACTGTCGCCAGTCGTTCTGGGTACACTAGAATTGTGCCATGAAAATTTACCTTGTCGGTGGCGCTGTTCGAGACGAACAGCTCGGACTGCCCGTCACGGAACGGGACTGGTGCGTCGTGGGTGCGACGCCGGAGCAACTCAAGGAGCTGGGATATCGCCAGGTCGGCAAGGATTTCCCGGTGTTTCTGCACCCGGAGACCGGCGAAGAGTACGCGCTCGCGCGTACCGAGCGTAAAACCGGGCCCGGCTACCACGGCTTCGCGTTCCGTACGTCACCGGACGTTACGATCGAGGACGACCTCAGCCGCCGCGATATCACGATCAATGCGATGGCAATGGATGCCGATGGCAGGCTGGTCGATCCGTTCAACGGGCGCGGCGATATAAAAGCGAGACGATTGCGTCACGTGTCCGGTGCCTTCATTGAGGATCCGGTCCGTGTGCTGCGCGTCGCGAAGTTCGCGGCGCGATTTGCCGACCACGGCTTCAAAGTCGCGGACGAGACGCTGGCGCTCATGTCGCGCATCGTGCAGAACGGCGAAGTGAACGACCTGGTGCCGCACCGGGTCTGGAAGGAAACGGAGACCGCCCTCGCCGGTCCACGGCCGCGAGTATTCTTCGAGGTGTTGCGGGATTGCGGCGCCCTCGCCGTGGTTTTCCCGGAAGTCGAATCCCTGTTCGGAGTCCCGCAACCCGAAAAGTGGCATCCGGAGATCGATTGCGGCATCCACGCAATGATGGTTGTCGACCGGGCGGCCGCCCTGAGCCCGGACGTCGATGTCCGCTTCGCGGCCCTCGTCCACGATCTGGGCAAAGCCACCACGCCGGCAAGCAAATTGCCGCAACATCCGGGTCACGAGAAACGCAGCGTGCGGCTGATCAACGCCATGGCAAACAGGCTGCCGCTCCCCTCGGCCTGCCGTGAGCTGGCATTGCTGGTCGCCGAGTTTCACGGTCACAGCCATAAAGCGTTCGAACTCCGTGCCTCGACCATCCTCAAGGTACTGGAACGCGTGGATGCATTCCGGCGCCCGGAGCGGTTTCGGAAATTTCTGCTTGCATGCGAAGCCGACTCGCGCGGCCGTACCGGGTTCGAGGAGCGGCCGTACCCCCAGGCCGGCTACCTGCTGGGTGCGTTGCAGGCCGCGGCGAGGGTCTCGGCGAGGGAATACGCCCGGGAAGGCCTGGACGGTGCGCAGATCGGCGAGGCGCTGCGACGAAAGCGGCTGCAGACGATCAGCGCTTACAAAGCGGACGTCCGGTCAGCCGCCGAAGAAATAGAGGAAGACCACAAGCCTAAGCCAGGACATAGAGAATGACTCCCGCCAATACGAGCCTGTAAATGGCAAACGGCAAAAGTCCGATGGCGTTGACAAAACGCATGAAAAATCCAATGGTCAGAAAGGCGACGAGACCCGAAATGAGCGCACCCCACGCCAGCGTACCGAGAGACACATTGCCGCCTTCGACCATGAGGATGACTGCTTCGTAAATCGCGGCGAGCAGAATGACCGGTGCGGACAGCAGAAACGAAAACCTTGCCGCATCCTGCCGCCTGAAGCCCAGCATGAGGCCGGCTGTGATCGTCACGCCGGATCGTGACGTGCCGGGCACCAGGGACAAGGCCTGCGCCAGCCCGATCACAACGGCGCCGCCGATGCCCATCTCCGACATTTCCCTGTTGCGTTTACCGAAGCGGTCAGCGAGCGCCAGCAGAATGCCATAACCGGTCAGGGTGACCACCACGACCATCGGGTCCCGAAGGTTTTCCGCAATCCAGCTCGCGAACAACAGTCCGGCAATCGCCGCGGGAATCGTGCCCGCTGCAATCGACAACGCAAGCTTCGACTCGGTGGACTCGGTCCGCCCGCCCAGCACCATGAATCCGCCGCGCACCAGCCGGGCGATGTCTTCGTGAAAATAAAAACACACCGCACCCAGGGTGCCGAAATGCACCGCCACATCGAAGGCGAGTCCCTGGTCGATCCAGCCCAACACGCTCGGAACGAGGATCAGGTGACCGGAACTCGATACCGGCAAAATCTCGGTCAGCCCTTGCACCACCGCGAGTACGACGATGTGAATCCAGCTCACGAAATCGACCCGGGATGTATTGCGATTTTCATAAAGTGTGCGCCCGATCCATGAATGTGAATGATGCAGGTATCGCTAGTTGCCCGCGGCAGAGGCCCAGGCACTTGAAATGCTCGCCCATTTCGCCGGGCAGAGTCAGTAGCTTGACCTGCCGGGAGAGTTCGAGCTGTGCGACAGTCGGCAACTTCGCCATGTCCACCAGTTCTTCCTGCAGCCCGCCGCTCATCAGAAACTGCGCCTGGGTCACGAAGCCGGCGACATTCATCCCGGCTGCCGACGCAGCTTCGGCAACCGCCGTAAAATCGACCCATGCGGTCAAATCCTGAATTCCGGGGTATACGAGCGGATTGTTGTGCGCGCACTGCCGAAAGTGACAACGCAGCCAGCCGTCGTCGCGATCCGGCGCATAATACTCGCGTCGGGGCAAACCGTAGTCGAACAAGAAGACGAAACCGGTGCCAACCCGCGCAGCAATGTCGTGAATCCAGTGCGGCAAGGCGGTCGAGACCTCGGATGTGTATCCATCCGGCAGCGCCGCTCCCAGCGTTTCTTCAATGCGCCGGACCGCCGCCTCGAGAAATTCGGGTGCCTTCTCCCGGCACCAGGCAAAGCGGTTTCGCTCCGTCGTCACGCGCATCTGCAGAACGCGATTGCCGTCCTTCTGAAACCGCTCGACCGGCAAGGCATCGGCCACTTCGTTGGCCACGACAACGCCGTCGAAGTGCTCAGGCAGTTCCGCCGACCACTCGACCCGCGTCCGTAACGCCGGCAGTTCGCCACGGATGAGCCGTTCCTGTCGTTCCTTGAGGTCCGGCGATACTTCCAGAATTGCATAGCGTGCCGGTTCAAGACCGAAGTCCGATAAAGCGCGGAGCATCTGCACGGCGAGCGCACCGCTGCCCGCGCCGAGTTCCAGTACCTGCGGAACCGGGAACTGCTGCAGTACGGATGCACATTGCCGGGCCAGCACGCGCCCGAACAGGGGCGAGACCTCCGGCGCGGTCACGAAATCGCCGCCCGCCCCGAACTTGGCGGCGCCGGCATTGTAATAACCGAGACCGGGCGCATACAGCACCCACTGCATGAACTCCGCAAAACTGATGCTGCCTCCCGCATCCTCGATGGCCTGCCGGATGCAAGCCGCCACTGTCTCACTATGCGCGAGACTCACCGCATCCGCAGCCGGTAGTGAGTGAGCGTCTCTGGTCTTCACTTGCATGGGATTGGTCTCGGCCCCGATAATCGGAGCCACTACCTACCACGGCCGGCCCGCAATATCCATGACCCACGGGGACGATCGGAGCGGTGCGTGGATCGGGCAGGCCAGCCGTATGCAGCAAGGGCCGCCATTGTCAACACAAACGCAAATCTCGCTCGCAGGAAAATGCGCCCTGGTGACCGGCGCCGCGCGGCGCATCGGTGCCGCGATCGTGAGGCGACTGCATGCCGAGGGCGCCAGCGTCGCGATTCACTACCGCGGTTCCGCGGACCAGGCGATCCGGCTTCGAGACGAACTCGAGGGCTTGCGTCGCGAATCGGCCGCCGTTTTCCAGGCCGATCTTGCGAATATCGGTCAATTGACCGGCCTGGTGGAATCCGTGGTCGGCTGGACAGGCGGTCTCGACATACTGGTGAACAACGCCTCCGCTTTTTATCCGACACCGCTCGGCGAAATCACCGAAGATGACTGGAACGATCTGCTCGGCAGCAATCTGAAAGCGCCGTTGTTCCTGTCGCAAGCGGCCTGGCCTCATCTGCGAACGGCGGGTGGAAGTATCGTCAATCTCATCGACATTCACGCGCAGCGGCCGTTGCGCGATCATGCCGTGTATGGCGCGGCGAAAGCCGGGCTCGCCATGCTGACCCGCTCACTCGCCAAGGACATGGCGCCGGAAGTCAGGGTGAACGGCATCGCGCCCGGCGCCATTCTCTGGCCGAAAGACGGCATGACCGCGACCGTGCAAGACAGCATCATCCGCCAGATACCGCTGCAGCGTCCGGGAAGCCCGGACGACATCGCCGGCTGCGTTCTGTACCTGGTGCGCGATGCGACTTACATCACCGGCCAGGTGATCGCCGTGGACGGCGGCCGCAGCATCGGCTGGTAAGTTCAAACGCGGACGCTTTCTTTCGTCAGCTTGATGGATTGACCGTCGAAATTGCGCCAGTGATCGTGCAAAGTTCGGCCGGTGAGAGGGTGAACATAGTCCGGTGCGAGTTCCGCCAGCGGCCGCAGCACGAAGGGATAATCCAGCACGTCATCGCGCGGCAACTGCACACCGGCATCGTCAGCGATCTGATCGTCATACAACAACAGGTCGATGTCGAGGGTCCGCGGCAACAGTTTCCCGCCATCCCGTTCACGGCCCGCCACGCGGTGAATAGCGTCGAGTTCCCGCACGACCTCGTGTGGGGCCAGTTCGGTTTCCGCCGAGACGACCATATTGAGAAAGTCGTCGCCCTGGAAGCCGACCGGCGCGCTGCGATAAACCGACGACAGCCCGATCTTGCCGAACCGTGCGCGCAACTCGCGCGCTGCCAGACGCAGGTTGGCTGCCGGTTCGATGTTGCTGCCGAGCCCCAGATAGATGCGTGCCACCCGTTCCTCTCAGATTTCGGATCGACTGCGACGGATGATCACGCCGACGTCGGTGGCACCGCGAATGGCCCCGGGCTTGTTCACGCGCACCTTGACCCACGGCACCGTGAATTCGTCGAGCACGAGCGCCGCGATTTTCTCGGCGAGCGTCTCCACCAGTTGAAAATCCGACGCACCGACAAACTCCTGCAAACGCTTCGCCACAGCCTTGTAGTTCAGCGTGTGCTCGATGCGATCGGTCGCCGCCGCGCGCCGGATATCGGCGCCCATTTCGAGATCGATGCTGACCGTCTGCCGAATCCGTCGTTCCCATTCCCAGATGCCGACCACGGTTTCGATCCTGAGATCGCGCAGAAAGAGGGTGTCGGTATTGTCCTCGGTACTCATAGATGGGTCTGATCAAACGGGCGGCGACAGCGAATCGAGCGGCCAGCGCGCCCGCGCCATGATGGTGCGCGCAGGCGCCGCATCCGAAAGCCTGAGCGCGCCGGCAACAGCAATCATGGCAGCGTTGTCCGTGCAGAACGCGGACCGCGGGTAGAATACCCGGCCGTCGAAGCGCAGAGCCAGTTCCTGCCTGAGCAATTCATTGGCGCCAACGCCCCCTGCGACGACGATGCGCTCGCTTCCCTCGTGTCGCGCGGCCTGCAATGTTCGGGCGACAAGCGTATCGATGGCCGCACGCTGAAAGGACGCCGCAATGTCGGCACGCACATCATCGGAGAGACCGGCCTCGCGCAAACTCCGCACCTTGAGCGAGACTGCGGTCTTCAATCCACTGAAGCTGAAATCGAAGCCCGGGTGCTGCAGCATCGGGCGCGGGAACGCGAACGCCCGGTCATTGCCGTGTGCCGCCAGTTGGGCCAATGCGGGCCCCCCGGGATAGCTCAGGCCCAGCAGCTTGGCGGTCTTGTCGAACGCCTCGCCAACGGCATCGTCCTGCGTGCTGCCCAACAGGCGATAGACTCCGAGGGCGTCGACGCCAACCAGCATCGTGTGACCACCGGACACCAGCAGAGCCAGGAACGGAAATTCGGGCGCCTCGGGCTCGAGCAAGGTCGCCAGCAGATGACCTTCCATGTGGTGCACCGGGATGACCGGACATTGCCAGGCCAGCGCAAGGCCATTCGCCAGTCCGCTGCCCACCATCAGCGCGCCCACCAGCCCGGGCCCCGCGGTGTACGCGACGGCATCCGGTTGTTCGATACCGGCCTGCTTCAGCACCTGGTCGACCAACGGCAGCAGGCGCCTGATGTGGTCGCGCGACGCGATTTCCGGCACGACGCCCCCGTAGCGCGCATGCAGGTCCACCTGGCTGTGGAGCGCCTCGGCCAGCAGGCCGCGATCGCTGTCGAATACCGCCACCCCGGTCTCGTCGCAACTCGTTTCCAGTCCCAGAACGCGCATAGGCGCAGCATCATAACTCAGAGCGGTCATTTTGGCTTTGCAATGCCCTGCGTCGGCCAATATAATGCACGGTCCTGTCCCGGCCTTTGAGCCGGGTTTATTTGTATCGCTTATTTGTATCGCTTATTTGTATCGTTTGTTTCTACAACCGTACCCTTCAAACTGGAACCGCTATTCCGTATGCCGAGTGTCCGCATAAAAGAAAACGAATATTTCGATGCCGCGTTGCGGCGTTTCAAGCGCGCCTGCGAGAAAGCCGGCGTGCTGACCGAGCTTCGCCGGCGTGAGTTCTACGAAAAGCCGACGCAAGAGCGCAAACGCAAGAAGGCGGCTGCCGTGAAGCGGCATCTGAAGCGCATCTCTCGTGAGGTCTCGAGGCGCAAGCGCCTGTATTGATCCGCGAACATTCCGGACGGGCCGGCATGTCCCTCAAAGCCCAGATTCAGAACGACATGAAAGACGCCATGAAGGCCGGCGACAAAGACCGGCTGAAGGTGGTGCGCCTGTTGCTTGCGGCCGTCAAGCAGGTCGAAATCGACCGGCGTGTGACGATCGACGATGCAGCGGTTCTGGGTGTGCTCGATAAAATGGTCAAACAGCGGCGTGACTCGATCAGCCAGTTTCGGGCGGCCGGCCGCGATGATCTTGCGGATGTCGAAGTGGCCGAAATCTCCGTTCTGGAAACCTATATGCCCGAACCGCTGTCGGCAGCGGAAATCGATACCCTGGTCGACCAGGCCATCGCCGACAGCGGCGCGCTCGGCATCCGCGACATGGGCAAGGTCATGGGCCGGCTGAAAATAAAGGTTCAGGGCCGCGCCGACATGGGCTCCCTCGGCGCGATGGTCAAGGCGCGTTTGTCACAATAATCCGCTGGTACAACGGCCAGCATTGGCTATCCTTAAGTGTCAGGCAAGCGCCTGCAGCGGGACGGCCGCAATAACCAAGCAAAATTCGGACGTGAAGCCGCGAGTAACGCAGCGATAAAGGCACCATGAGCGGTTTGATACCTCAGCACTTTATTGACGATCTGATCGCGCGGGCCGATATCGTCGAAGTGCTGGGGACCCGCATTCCGTTGAAAAAAGCCGGT
>JBOHZD010000182.1:0-12978 GCA_050738315.1 Woeseiaceae bacterium | reverse complement strand
CAGGGGATTGGCGCCGAGCAGGATCAGATCCGCGAGCTTGCCTGTTTCGACGGTGCCTATCTCATCCTGCATCCCCGCCGCCACGGCGCCGTTTTGCGTTGCCGCGACCAACGCCTGCATCTCGCTCATGCCGAGTTCGACCAGTCCTTCGATGGCCAGGATGCTGCCGATGCCGGCTTCCTGTGTGACCGGTTTCGGCTCCTTGCGGAATTCCGGCGCGCGTCCCTGGTAGTTGTCGGTTGCGATGGTGACGCGGCATCCCTCGGCAATCAGCCGCTCGGCGTTGCGTCGCTCGATTTCGTAATTCAGGTTGAGCATTTCCTCGCGTTGCCTGCGATCCGCCGAAGTCCGGGGCGGCGCCGCTTCTTTGAGTTCTTCCTCCGCGCGGGCTTTCTGCCGCAGGTGCTCCTGCCAGGGCTCGCCCGCCAGGGTGTTCGACCGGATCGCACAGATCACGTCGCGGTCGACGATCATTTCCAGCAGATCGTCCGGATAGTCGCGGCTCAGAATCTCCGGATGCTGAATGAGGTCGACGCCGGCTTCCACTGACAGCCGCAATGCTTCCGGGCTGGTCGAATGCGTACCCACCAGCAGGCCGCGCTTGTGCGTCTCGTCGACGAGGATCTTCTGGATACGCGGCGAGAAACCGATCAGGGACGGGAACATGAAATGGCTGGTGCCACCGTACTTGATGAAGTCCGGGCCTTTGTCCAGGTAGCGGTTGATGGCGGTGCGGACTTCGTCCGGCCCCATGTCCATCAGTTCTTCGCCGGCGCCCTGTGCAATCCAGTCGTTCCACTTGGCCTGGAACAGCGTCAGCTCCGATTCCTGCATGAGGGAGAAACTGATGGAGAACGGTCCGCCCCAGCCGACGATATTGCCAGCCACGAGCATGCGCGAACCGATCGCTTCTCCGCGTTCGATGCGGTCGCGGACTTCCATCAGCGGCACCAGTGCGCCGTAACTGTCGCGAATGGTGGTAATGCCGTGCCTGAGCTGGCGCTGTGCGAACTCGAGCGCGAGTTCCGCGTTGCGCTCGCCATACTTGACGACGGACTCGCGCCGGTTGCGGTTGCCGTACAGCGAAGCGTGCACGTTGCTGTCAATGAACCCCGGCAACAGGTATTTGCCGCGACCGTCGATGACGATCGCATCGCCGGGCACGTTAACGCCATCGGACTTGCCGATATCCGCAATCAGACCGTCCTCAATGACGACGGTCGCCTTTGCAATGGGCGAACCTCCGGTGCCGTCGATCAGGGTCACGTCCGTTACCGCGATCGGAACGGCCGCGAATGCGGAAGATAAAACGCCTGCGATGCCGGCGACTGCGCAAAAAAGCTGAATCGATCGTTTCATGTCAGGCCTCGTGAATAGACTGGATTCCCGCCCAGTTCCAGTGATGCGATGCGTGGTTCGCGGGATTGGCGACGTACCAGTCGATCAGTTGCGGGTGCGTATACCGCTCATGCCAGGGGAGCCCCATGGCGCGGTTGATATCACGATTGACTTCGTATGCGCTGATGGTCGGCACCAGCGCCACGCCTGATGCCACCAGGCGATCGACCACGTCGCCCAGCAGGACATGGAGCGGCGCTTCCTGCCAGACTGCGCCCGCCTGGCGGAACCGGTCCGCTTCGTCCATGTAGTTGTAATCCGGCGGAAAGTCCTGAACGCTGCCGCCCAATGCCGCTTCGGCGAATCCGTAGTGGTGTTCGATCATCGTGACGCCGAGTTCCGCGGCTCTCACGGCATCGACGACGGCAATGTCGGACGGCGGCAAATGGACAGTGGTGATGCCGCCGGCGTCGTATACGGCTTTCGCCACAGCGCCGAAGAGTTCCGCGTTCCATGCGAGGCTGCCGATGCGTACGACGTGCGCGCCGCTTTGCATGATGTCGTCGGTCAGATCGGGTACGCGCGCCGGATCATGCCAGGGTTCGATGATCTGCCATTCGGGCGCGTGCCCCGGATCGCGGGAACGCGGCGGGCCCCAGTCCCGTATCGGGTACATGCGCGGCGCCGTAATCCGGTTCTCGTTCGACTGCCGTTGTTGTTCGATCGCGCTGTCCCAGCCGCGATCTGCGCCGTTGACCATCGTCGTCACGCCGTGCGCGAGCTTCATGTTGTAGATGTACTGCAACGGCAGCGGTTCGGTGCGGAGGTGCGTATGCAAATCGATGAGACCGGGCATGACGTACATGCCCGAAGCATCGACCACCCGGTCGGCGTCCGGGACCGGCGCATCCGCCGGCCTGCCGGACGCGCCGTTGTACGCGGTGATTTTGACGATCCGGTTGCCTTCGATCAGGATGTCTGCGGGACCGTAGGCGGGGCCGCCGTGTCCAGGGATGACCATCGCATCAACGATGGCGAGACGGTCGAACGGTCCCTCACGCTCACGGGTCATCGCCTGTTCCGCGGCGACGCCGGGCGGCGACGGGAACGTCGCGGCGAGGATGAGAGCCGCCGCGGCGATTTTCGAACTTTCGCGGCCGGCTACGCGCACGTGACGTCCTTATTCCGGATCGTTGCCGACGGCCGAATCCAGGGCAGCGTCGCTCAGGTCGATCCAGATCGTTTTGGTTTCACTGTATTGTTCGTGTGCCTGTAGCGAGTTGTCGCGGCCGCCGAAGCCCGAAAGTTTGTAACCTCCGAAAGGCGTCGCAATGTCGCCTTCCGCGTAGCAATTGACGGAGACGGTACCCGCCTGCAGTGCCCGCGCGTACCGGTGCGCATTCCGTACGCTCGACGTGTACAGGGACGCCTGTAATCCGTACACGGTGTCGTTCGCGACCCGGATCGCGTGCGCATCGGATTGCACTTCAACGATCGCAAACACCGGGCCGAAGATTTCCTCTTTCGCGAGCGTCATTTCCGGTTTTACTTCGTCGAAGATCGTCGGTTCGATGAACAAGCCGTCGCCATCTTCGATGGCGTTGCCGCCAGACAGCACAGTTGCGCCTTCCTCCTTGCCGATCGCGATGAATTTCAGGATCTTGTCGTACTGTTCCCTGTTGATGATGGCGCCGAGTTGATTCGTCGGATCGAGCGGGTCGCCGGTCTTCCAGTTCCTGAGTTGTTCCAGGATGCGTTCAACCAGCGCGCCTTTAACGTCTCGGTGCACGACGATCCTCGAATTCGCCGTGCAGTTCTGGCCCATGTTCCAGAGCGCGGAATACACGATCTGCCTGGCGGCGTGATCCAGCCTGTCGGCGTCCTTGAGTACGACGGCGGGATTCTTGCCGCCACATTCGAGCACGATGCGCTTGAGATTGCTGTGCGCGGAATACTCGAGAAACTTGCGTCCGACTTCCGTCGACCCCGTGAACGACACGACCTGCACGTCGGGGTGCAGGCCGAGTGGTGCAGCGACGTCCGGGCCTTCACCGGGCAGGATATTCAAGACACCCGGTGGTATGCCGGCCTCCACCGCCAGTTCCGCGACTTTAAGGGCGGACATGCTGGTCTGCTCCGCCGGCTTCACGATGACGGAGTTGCCAGCCGAAAGCGCCGGGCCGATCTTCCAGGCCAGCATCATCAAGGGAAAGTTCCACGGCAGGACGCAAGCCACCACACCGACGGGTTCCCGCACGATCAGGCCGAGCGCGTTGTCGCCCGACGGCGATATCTGGTCGTACAGTTTGTCCGTGGCTTCGGCGTGCCACTTCAGGCAATTGATCGACTCCGGTATATCCGTCAGTTGACATTCGCGGATGGGCTTACCGCTGTCGAGGCTTTCGAGCACGGCGAGCTCGTGGCGGTGCCGGTTCATCAGCTTGCAGAGCTGGATCATGACCTGCTTGCGCTCGCTCGGGTGCATGCGCGACCAGACGCCATTATCAAACGCCTCCCGTGCCTTCAACACGGCGTAGTCGACGTCTTGCTGGTCGCAGGCCGCGACCTTCGCGAGCACCTTGCCCGTCGCCGGATTGATGGTGTCCATGGTGTTTCCGGAGTGCGGCTTCATGAACTTCCCGTTGACGAACGCATTCACCGGAAAAGACATTTCGGTGGCGATCGCCCTGTATTCCTGGTGTGTCAAAAGTGTCGGCATGATTTAACCCTTGCCCTCGAATATGGCGGCCAGCGTTTTGCCGGCGGTATTGACGATCTGGAACACCTCGCGGCGCAGTTCCTTCTTCATCGGCTGCATCGGCGGCCGGACCGGACCGCCGGGGCGATTCATGATTTCGCAGGCGTACTTGACGCTTTGCAGAAACTTGCCGCCCTTCTCGAGACAATACATCAGCGGCAGCAACGCGCTCATGATCTTGCGCCCCGTGACGAAGTCTCCCTGCAGCACGCAGGTCTCGTAGAAGCCGACCGCTTCGCGTGGGAAAAAATTCGCGACGACCGATACCCAGCTACGCGCGCCCCACGCGAAAAACTCGAGCACCTGGTCTTCGGCGCCCGCACTCAACTGGAGTTGCGGATACTCCCGTGCGATCAGGTGAATGCGATCGATATCGCCGCTCGATTCCTTGATCGCGTGGACATTCCGGTTCTGCGCGATGCGCTCGAGGAATTCTTCACCCATGTTAACTCCCGTGCGCCCGGGATAGTTGTACAGGATGATCGGCAAATCGGCGATGCGGTCGATTTTCAGGAAGTGAGCCAGCAGTTCCTTCTGGCTCGGCAGGGAGTAGGGCGGCGCAGCCACCAGCAGTGCATCGACGCCGGCTTTTTTTGCGGCTGCCGTCACTTCGTAACACTGCTCGGCGAACAGGTCGTTCACGCCGGCGATCAGTGGAACCCGCCCGTCAATGCGCTTCTTGGCAAACTCGAATTGTTCGATACGTTCGTCTTTAGAAAGCGAAAAAAACTCGCCGGTCGAGCCGCCGACGATGATTCCATGTGTCCCGTTTTCGATCTGCCAGTCGATGACTTCGCCCCAGGCATCGTAATCGATCGAGAGGTCTGGCCTGAACGGCGTAATAATCGGCACGTAGATGCCTTCGAAAATCATCTATCCCTCCTGACGGGTGGCCAGACCGCCGGAATCTCCGGGCTGTAGGTTATTTCTGCAGGTGGTCTCGGCGGGAGAGAGTATATAATATATTCTTCCTGATGTTCTACCGGCTGTCCGCCCGGTTCTATTGTCGCTGTGGCTGCCGTTCCTTTACGTCACGAATAAACTCGTCGACCTGGCGCTCGAGGATGTTGAGCGTTACCCCGCCGCTCAGCAGCACGACGTCATGGAACGCGCGAATGTCGAACGCGGCTCCCAGTTCGCGTTCGGCGCGCGCCCGCAATTCGAGAATTTTGAGCTCGCCCATTTTGTATGCAAGCGCTTGTCCGGGCCACGCAATATAGCGGTCGACTTCCGTTTGCACGTTGTGCAGGGACAACGCCGTGTTTTCCGCGAGATACTGTCGAGCCTGTTCACGAGTCCAGCCCTTCGAGTGGATCCCGGTATCGATCACGAGTCGGCAGGCACGCCACATTTCGTAGGTGAGCCGGCCGAAATCGTCGTAAGGAGTTTCGTAAATGCCAAACTCGATACCGAGTTTCTCCGAATACAATCCCCAGCCTTCGCCGAATGCATGTGGGTAGAAATCGCGGCGAAATTCCGGAATGTCGGTCAGCTCCTGGCGCAGCGCGCCCTGATGGTGATGACCCGGCACGGCCTCATGCGCAGTGAGCGCCGCCAGGGTATAAAGCGGGCGCTTGTCCAGTGCGTACGTATTGACGAGATAGTAGCCGCCGCGACGGCCGCCGATCGGCGCACCCCAGTAGCGGCCGGTGGTGTAGTTCGGCGCGATATCCGGAGGTACCGCCATGATGCCGTACGGCAGTCGCGGCAAGGTGCCGAAAAAGGCCGGCATCTGCCCGTCGATCTTCTTTGCGATGTAAGACGCTTCTTTCAAAAGGGCCCTGGGATCGTCGACATAGAAACGCTCGTCGGTTCGCAGGAACGCGATGAAGTCCGCAAATGTTCCCTCGAATTCAACCTGGCGGATGATTTCGTCCATCTCGCCGCGGATGCGTGAGACCTCGCGCAATCCAGCGGCGTGAATGCTCTCCGGCGTTGCGTCGTCCAGCGTCGTATAGAACTTCACGAGGTCGGCATACCAGGCCGCGCCGTCGGGGAAGGTCGATCGCGCCAGTTCTTCCCGCGCTCCCGGCTTGTATTCTTCGTTGAAGAACGTGAGAAAGCGACGGTATGCCGGCACGACCACATCGTCGATCGCCGTTGCGCCGGCGGCACGCAAGCGGTCCCGGTCAGCGTCGCTGAAATGTCCCGGAATTGCCTCGAACGGGCTGAAGAAGATGCTCTCCGTCGGGTCATCGACAATCGGTCCAGAAATGGACGGCACGATGCCATCCAGTATCTCTTTGGGCTGGGTAATGCCGAGTCGCAACCCCTCCCGCATGTTGTCGATGTTCTGGTCGAAATACGGCCCGATGGCGCGCAGGCGGGACAGGTAGTTTTCGTAGTCGGCGACCGTCTCGAACGGCATCGCCTCGTACATTCGCTGGATGCTGATGTGGAATCCGCCGTCGCTGAGTATGGGAATCAGGTAGGGGCGGTAGTTATCCAGCGTCGTTCGGCTGCGAATAATGAAATCGAAGAGGTCGTAATTGAGCTGGTCGTCCGCCGGGAGTGCAGAGCGATCGATTGCCTCGAGTCGCTGCAGAAATGCCCGATCCTCGTCCAGGTACCTGCGATGGTTTTCACGGGTGTCGACCGGCAATTTGTCGTTGTAGTCCGCGACGCCCATCTCGCTCGCAAACAACGGGTCGCGTGCGAGCCGAGTGGACCATTCGTCATCGAACAAGGTTCGGAGCTCTGCCGAAGCGTCTGACGCCGTGTCCTGGCCGGTCTCGCCGGATGAAGGTTCCTCGGGTGCGGGTGGCGCGCAACCGAACGTCATCAGCAACGCGGCCAGGCCGCAGATCAAGTCAATTCTCATGAACATTGCTGATCAGAAACTGTGTTGCTCAACGAGGTCTTCTTCCACGCCGACGATATGCTGCAACAACAATGTCTTGGCCGCTCGTTTGCGTCGTTTCCGGCAAAGCTCGATGAGTTCGCCATGTTCTTTTTGCGCGCGATCGATGTGGTCGCTGCCGAGGAGCTGCAACCTGATATAGCGGTCGCACTTGTTATGCAGGGATTCGAGTACTTTCATCGTTTCAGGACGGTTGGCCGGTGCATAGAGCGCGGAGTGGAACTCCCAGTTGAAGCGCGTCCAGCGTTCCATCTGCATGCGGTGGTGCAGGGCCGAATTGAATTTCTCGAGAACCCTGGCCGCTTGCGACAGGTGCTCTTCGGTAATGTGATCCAGCGCGAGCCCGAGCAGATCGGTCTCTATCAGGCGGCGCAAATGAATCCATTCCAGAGCCTTATCGAGGGTCAGTTCGGTTGCAACCGCGCCGCGGTGAGTTTTCAGTTCGACCAGTCCTTCGGACTCCAGTTGTCTCAAGGCCTCGCGCACGGGAATGATGCTGATTCCGAAAGACTTGGCGATCGCCTCTTGCCGTAACGGGTCGCCTCCGCTGATTTCCCGCTTAAGTATCTGTTCGCGAATCTGCGAGGCGACCGACTGCGCGATCGTCAGCGGGCGTTTGGGCTCATCCATATTCAATCAAACTCCGGCAGCCGGGATTCATGCACATTGCCCGGCCGCACGACCGAACTCGAGACGGGCGGGTCCAACCCGGAAACGGCAACGGCTGCATGTCGCGCATCATACCGGCAAACGACCCGGTGCCGAATACCGGAGGGCAAATTACCGAACAAGCTTTGACAATATGTAATGTAGATAATATATTATAGATTACAGCATAAGCGAAGCTGGATAGGACGCGTTCCCGGGGGAGAATATCCATGTTCATCGAAGTCCTGCGTTACTGCCATCCGATCACTCGGGTGACCCGCCTGCTGGCACCGATTGCGACTGTCATGGTCGTGTGCGGGGCTCCGCAGGCTTTTGCACAGGAAGAAGAGCCGGACTCGGACGTCGAGGAAATCAGGGTGACGGGATCGCGGCTGGCGCGGCGCGACCTGGAGGCGCCAAGCCCCGTAGTGGTGGTCTCGGAAGCGGCCATCAAGAGCGCCGGCAACGTCACGGTCGAAGAAACGCTCAACGAACTGCCGCAACTTGCATCCGATAACACGTCCAGCGTGAATTCCGGCGGCGGCTCCGGCATCCTGACGGCGGACCTGCGCGGACTGAATGCGGTCCGAACGCTGGTCCTGGTCAACGGCCGACGCTTTACGCCGGCCGATGCCCGGGGTCTCACCGACCTCAGCAGTATTCCGGATGCACTGGTTGAACGGGTCGAGATCATCACCGGCGGCGCGTCCGCGGTCTATGGTTCCGATGCCATCGCGGGTGCGATCAATTTCATCCTCAAAGACGATTTCGAGGGCCTCGAAGCCGACTATTACTTCGGTGAGTCGGACAAGGGAGACGCGACCACGCACAAATACGACATAACGGTCGGCGGCAATTTCGCCGACGGCCGCGGTAATGCCGTGGTCAGCGCGTCATACACCGATCGTGGGCGCATCATGTTCTCCGACCGCGACTACTCGGCTATCTCGCTGTTCGAGGAAAACGGGCAGTTGGTGCCGGGCGGCTCCAGTAACTTGCCGGGCACGCGCATCTCGTTCAACTCGACGCAGTTGGGCGCACTGACCGGCTTGCCGTTCGATCCGGCGACCGCCTGCCCGGGCACCATCGGCGGCGTCCGTTTCGGCGAAGGGGGCGAATTGCTGCCATTCTGCGACCCGCAGGACCGCTACAATTTCGCGCCGGACAACTACCTGTTACGCCCGTTGAAGCGCGTGCAATTCAGTTCCATTGGCCATTTTGACGTCACGGATTACGTCACTGCGTACACGGAACTTTATTACATGGACAACCGCAACGAATGGCAGCAGGCGCCGAACGCCGGCGAGTTGCAGACCAGCGGTGCTGCACGCGGCTCGTACCTGATTCCGGAATATGCGACGAATCCGATCCTGTTCGCTCCCGTCAGGGATTTCCTCATTGCCAATCCCGCCATCTTCGATCCCGACGGTGACGGCACGGCCGAAATCATCCAGACCGGGCGCCGCTCGACGGAAACCGGGCCCCGCAATTACAAGTACGATCGCGCGTCGTACAGCGCCACTGCAGGACTGCGCGGGGATTTCGATGCCATCGGCAGCAACTGGTTGTGGGATTCATTCTTCCAGTTCCAGCGCTCGAAAACGGACGAGGACATCGCCGGCCAGCATTCCAGTCTGCGGCTCGCGCTCGGTTCCGATGTCGTCGTCGACCCGTTGACCGGTGAAGCCGTATGCCGCAACGACTTCGTCGGTTGCGTGCCGGTCAACTTCCTCGGGATTGGCGCCATTTCACCTGAAGCGGCCGCGTTCATTTCACCGAACCATGGCGTCACCGATGTGCTGCAGCGGCTGGTCTACGGCGCGGCCGTGACCGGCGATCTGTTCGAGTTGCCGGCCGGTGCGCTGTCCGTCGCCCTCGGTGTGGAGCATCGAGCGGAAGAATACGATTTTCGTCCCGACACCGCGGCGCAGGGCGGCGAGTTCGGCGATCCGCAACCGCCGATTTTCGGAGAGATCGACCTGACGGAATTCTATGTCGAAGCCCGCGTGCCATTGCTCGAGGGCGCGCCGATGGCCGAGTACCTCGGCCTCGAACTGGCGGGCAGGACGTCGGACTATTCCACGATCGGCAACGTCTTCACCTGGAAGGCCGGTGGCGAATGGTCGCCGATCGAGTGGGTGCGCTTCCGCGGCGCATACAACGTTGCCATTCGCGCCCCTAACTTGAGCGAACTGTTCTCGACGCAGGCCATTGGATTTTCGGCCGGTGACGACCCCTGCGACCAGGACTTCAATCCGTCCGATGCGGTGAAGGCGCTGTGCGTAGAGCAGGGCATACTGGCCAGCGAAATCGACACGTTCGACCAGATCAACGTCGGATTCGGCACCCAGTCTGGAGGCAATCCGGATCTGCTTGAAGAAGAGTCGAACACCTGGACCATCGGCGCGGTTGTCACGCCGCCGTTCCTGGACGGCCTGAACCTTGCGCTCGATTACTACAACATCGAAATCGAAAGCGCGATCAGTCAACTGAGCGCGCAGCAGGTCGTCAACAGCTGTTTCCGTCAGCTGGATAACAGCGCCGAGACCTGCCAGGCAATCCATCGATTCTCCAGCGGGCAGATCGACTTCGTGTCAGCGACGTTGAAGAATACCGCGTCGTTGAAAGCGAGCGGTCTCGATTTCCAGGCGGACTATGCATTCGATCTCCCAAGCAACCTGGCTTTCCTCGAAGGCGGGGCGCAGATGAACCTGCAGCTGGTCGCAAGCTGGGCTTTTGAAAACGAGAACGTGTTGGAGCCGGGCGAGCCAGGCTTTGATTGCCTCGGGCATTTCGGCGGCGCCTGCTCCGGATTCAACGTGTTCATGCAACCGGACGCGAAGTACATGTTCAACGCGAGTTATCTCAGTGGGCCGTTCACCGGGCGGTTCCAGTGGCGCCACATCCCCGGGCTGACGTTGGTTGAAGGTGCTACCAACGTCGTGCCGTCGGTGTCGGCCAAAACCTATCTGGACCTGAACTTCGACTACGTGTGGAATGACAACCTGACGTTGTTCTTAGGTATTGACAACATCGCCGACACCGAACCGCCGATCGTCGGCTTCTCGCTGGCCGGCGACGCGAATGTGGACATTTCGCTCTACGACGTGCTCGGACGGCGCTTTTTTGCCGGTGTTCGACTGACGTACTGACAAACGCTATCCGTCCCTCCACAAGTCCGGGCAAGCGCTGATCTCAGGGTGCGGCGGTTTTCACACGGGTGAACACGGTGCGCGAGAAGTCGCTCCATTTGCCGTCGATCAATTCCTCGGTGCGCGCCTCGTATTGCGTTTCATCGAGCTGTCGAAGGCTGCTGCGGAATTCCCGCGGCTTTCCGTCCTCTCCCACGTACTTCTCGACCGCCGACGTCAGCGCGCCGTCCTCGAATTCCATCCGGCCGTCGCTGACACCGCCGAGAGAATTCCAGTAGCGAAAAATCACGCCGCCGGTCGCCCCGTCGACGGAATAGATGGTTTCGCCTCGATAGTCCGGTCCGTCCCCTTTGACGACGTGAACGTCTCGCAGATGTTTTTCGTCGTAGACCCAGGTGTAGCAATGCGTGTCGACGGCTTGGGTGTCGGCAAATTCGCCTTGCCAGCAAAATCCGGCGAGAAAATCGAACGCCTGCAGCGGCGAGTTCTCCGCTGCAGGCGCCGTCATCGCGAGTAAAAGCGGCAAGCCGTAAAAAAGTGGACGCATGATGCGCCTCTCCTCAGTGCCAGAGGCCGAGAATGGCGCCGTACAGCGTGTACTGCACCGTGTGATAACCGCCGTTGACAAGCAGCAGCTTCGTCGGCTTCTGCTCGAACTGGTAGTTGATCGCAAACGAGCCCGCGACCCAGAACAGGCCGGCAAGAAAGCCATACAGGGTCGCAAGGCCGAACGCCGGTGCCGGACCCAGGAACCCCGCAAACACGTATGCGCCGAGCAGGGACCACACGAACGAGATGGCGAATACCCTGGTCTGATGACCTTTTGGCGCGCTGTCCGGCGTCACGCCGCTTGCGGCCATCCAGGCGTTGCCGAACAGGGCCGGTGAATACCACAGGCCGCCCAGTACAAAGGCCGAGATCGCGGCAGCGAGGACGGCGAGATAGTTGATTTGTCCCATTGCATTTTCCATACACTCATTCCTCTTGTTGTTACTTGTTGTCTTCGACTCCGGCGTCGCCTTGGGCGGCTCCGTATTCCACTCGAGCGGGCCAACATGGGGTCTCCGTCATTTCAAAGGCGCGCCATGGCAGCCAGGCACACAAAATAGTTTCGTAACTGGTTGACGGACGCGTCGAAAGTTTCGAGGCTGCGGTGGGTGCGGGCCTGCATGACACCGCCTTCCATCGTCGTCAGCACGAACTGTGACAATTCCTTCCGGTCGAGGCCCGCCGGCAGGCGGTCGTCCGCTGCAACCAGGCATTCTTCGATTGCGGCGGCCCACGCCGCAAAATTCGCGGCGAGCTTTTCGCGGACCGCGGGATCGGGTTCGTGAATTTCCAGTGCGATGTTGCCGATCGGGCAACCGTAGAAGCAGTCGGTTTCGATCAGGAACTGCCGGTACCGGTCGAGGAGCGCAAAAATCCGCTCGATGGGATCGTCGACGCCTGCCCAGGCCGGTTCGAGCAACATGGGCCGGATGCCGCTGAAATAAGTGTCCAGAACGGCCGTCAGCAGGTCCTGTTTGCCCGGGAAAAAATGGTAGAGGCTGCCGCTGTTGGCCTCGGCCTTCTTCAGGATGTCGGAAATGCTGGTGGAGCCGTAGCCTTTCTCCCAGAAAAGCTCCATCGCAGCCATGACGAGACGCTCGCGGGTATCCGACACGATTGCCGTAACCTGAGTTGATCGATCAATCAACTATAGGCCCGGAATCGTTCGCGGTCAAGATGGGCGTTATGGGGACACAGGTCAGGCTCATCGTCTCCTTAATTCCCGTTGACCCGAGGCGCCGCATCGGTGACTCTGCCGCTGCCTTGGTGGTCGGAGGGGTGGGGATGCAGGCGGTTCGAGCGATTCAATGGTTGCTGATCTGTGTTGCGCTGTGCGGCAGCGTTGTGCACGCCGCGCCGGAGCGCGCTGCCGTGCTGGAGACCATGAAGCGTGCGACCGCCTTCATGGTCGAGGAGGTGAGCTATCGCGGCGGGTACGTGTGGAACTACCTGCCGGATCGGTCGCGGCGCTGGGGCGAGATGGAAGCCTTCGAGACCCTGATCTGGCTGCAGCCGCCCGGCACGTCGAGCATGGGACATGTCTTCCTCGACTCTTATCACGCAACCGGCGACGAGTACTATTACCAGGCGGCCGAGCAGGTGGCCGCAGCGCTCATCCGGGGTCAGCACCCGAGTGGCGGCTGGAACTACCTGGTCGACTTCGCGGGCGACCG
>JBOHZD010000181.1:0-27800 GCA_050738315.1 Woeseiaceae bacterium | reverse complement strand
GCCCTCCCCGACCCAGGCTCCGCTCCCACCGCCCTTGTGTCGGCATGCACTGCGGCCCAATCGGGCCCCTGTAGGAGCCGGCCATGCGGGCGACCGACCGCAAAAGAACGAATCAGGTATTTTGGCGGATGACGCCTCAAACGCACCGGGCCCTAAACCTCAGCGCAGACGATTGGGGGCGGAGCCTTCCCAGGGGAGGGCTTTTCAGGATCGTGCGAAACAGGATGTTTCGCCCGAAGCCTACAGGGACGTATGTACGGCGTTCCTGGAAAGCCCTCCCCGATTCAGGCTCCGCGTGCGATGAGTCAAAACCAATGCGGGTCAGGTGGCATCGCGGCTGCGCGCGTAGAGCAGGCGTACGCTGTTCCGGCCCAGCAGATCCGTGAGCTTGTCCCGCAGTTCGCGGCTCGGCCGCACGTTCCATTCAGGCCCGAGTTGCAGGCGCGCTGCCGCCTCGGTACCCACATACTGCACAAGCACATCGCAACTTCCCTCGCGATACGGCAGTAACAGGTCGTGCAGATGGCGGAACAGGCGTGGCCCCTGCCCATTCGGTGCAACGGCCAGGATCATGCTCTTCGCATGCGTTTCGATGACCCGGTCGATTGGCAGTATCTGTTTCGCATTGACTTGCCAGGCGCCGATGAATTCGTCGTACCTCAGTGTGCCGCTGACGACGATTATTTCGTCTTTGCTGAGCAGATGACGAAACTCCTGAAATGTCTCGCCGAACAGGCCGACCTCGAGACGACCGCTGTCATCGTCCAGCGTCACGGTGACGCGATTGCCGCGTTTCCTCACTTCCATCACCAATCCGGCGACCGTGACCTCGCGACGCGTCTGTCCGAACGTCTTCTCGCCCGTGCCGGAAGGCGACGGCTCGGAGGCGATGTCGGCAAGCCTCGCGTCGACGAGATGTTGGGCATCGGCGCGCACCGCGTCGAAAGGATGCCCCGTCAGATAGAGACCGAGCGCTTCCTTTTCATTGGCCAGCCGTTCACGCTCGCTCCATTCCTTGAGCACCGGCGCGGCAAGCGGTTCCGGCGTATCCGGATCCCGGGTTACGAGACCGAACATGTCGTTTTGCCCGGCTGCCGCCGCGCGCGCCTGCTGCTCGGCGCTTTTCAATGCGCCGGGAAGCCGGTGCATGAGTTCACGGCGCGTGACTCCGAAACCATCCAGGGCGCCGGACTTGATCATCGCTTCGAGCGCTCGCCGATTCACTTTCTCCAGATCGACTCGGCGGCAGAATTCAGCGAGTGTCGTGAACGATCCCCCCCTTTCCCGTTCGGCGACAATCGCCTCGACCGCGCCTCGTCCCACACCCTTGATGGCGCCGAGCCCGTACAGGATTGTTTTCGCATCCGCGACACTGAACTGATAGCCGGACTGGTTGATACAAGGCGGTTTCAGCTCGAGTTGCAGGCGCCGGCAGTCGTCCTTGATCGTGACCAGCCGGTCCGTATTGTCAACGTCGGCGCTCAACACCGCGGCCGTGAATGCCGCCGGATAGTGTGCCTTCAGATAGGCCGTCTGATACGACAGCAGCGCGTACGCGGCGGAATGTGATTTATTGAATCCGTAGCCGGCGAATTTCTCCATCAGATCGAAAATTCGGGTTGCCGTGCCGCGGCTCACCCCTCGATCGCAGGCACCAGCGACGAAAACCTCGCGCTGCTTCGCCATTTCCTCCGGTTTCTTCTTCCCCATGGCGCGGCGCAGGAGATCGGCGCTGCCCAGCGTATAGCCCGCCAGGACCTGTGCAATCTGCATCACCTGTTCCTGGTACAGAATGACGCCGTAGGTCGATTTGAGTACCGGTGTCAGATCCGGGTGCAGGTAATCGATATCGGAATTGTAGAGGTCGTGTCGTCGCGCCATGAAGTCGTCGACCATGCCCGACTGCAACGGACCCGGCCGGAACAGCGCCACGAGCGCCACGAGATCGTCGAAGTGATCGGGCTTCAGGCGCTTGATGAGGTCGCGCATGCCGCGCGACTCGAGCTGAAATACGGCGGTCGTGTTGCAGGAGCGCAGCAACTCGAAGGTCTTCGCGTCCTGCAGCGGAATCGTCGCGATGTCCAGAGTTCTTTCCGGATTTGCCGTGTTGACGATGCGGACGGCCCAGTCGATGATCGTCAGCGTCTTCAGGCCGAGGAAATCGAATTTGACCAGGCCCGCGGCTTCGACATCGTCCTTGTCGAGTTGCGTTACGAGATGCGCGCCGCCTTCTTCGCAATAGAGCGGCGTGAAGTCGGTCAGCGGCGCCGGCGCGATGACGACGCCGCCTGCATGTTTCCCTGCGTTGCGGACCAGCCCTTCCAGTGATCGTGCGAGATCGATGATTGCGCGGACCTCCTCATCGTCGCGATACATTGCCGCCAGTTCCGGCTCGTCACCGAGTGCTTTCTCGAGTGTCATGCCGATCTCGAACGGCACCTGCTTGGCGATGCGGTCGACAAAGCCGTACGGATATCCCAGGACTCGTCCGGCATCCCGTATGACCGCCTTTGCAGCCATCGTGCCGTAAGTGATGATTTGCGAGACGCGATCCCGGCCGTAACGCTCGGCAACGTATTCGATGACGCGATCCCGGCCTTCCATGCAGAAATCGATGTCGAAATCCGGCATCGATACGCGCTCGGGATTGAGAAAGCGCTCGAACAGCAGGTCGTGTTCCAGCGGATCCAGGTCCGTAATCCCCAGCACGAATGCCACCAGCGATCCGGCGCCGGATCCCCGGCCCGGGCCGACCGGAATCTTCTGTTCCCTCGCCCAGCGGATGAAATCGGCGACGATCAGGAAGTAGCCTGCGAATCCCATCTCGCAAATGACGCGGACCTCGTCCGCCAGGCGCTGGCGGTAAGGGGCGCTGACGACCGCCTGCCTGTCCGCGAGCTGCCCGGTCGCACCTTTGCGCGCGAGAAACCGCTGCAGCCCGGCTTCGGCCTCCGCCTGCAGGAACTGTTCGGTGGTCTGCCCTTGCGGCACCGGAAATGCGGGCAGGAATGTCTGCCCGAGTTGCAAATCGAGATTGCAGCGGCGCGCGATTTCCGTTGCATTTGCGAGTGCCTGCGGCACATCGCTCCACAGCGACGCCATCGCATCGCTGTCTTTCAGATACTGCTCTTCGCTGTAGAATTTCGGCCGATCCGTATCGGCGAGACTGCGTCCCTCGTGTATGCAGACGCGCGCTTCATGCGCTGCGAAATCGTTTGACTCGAGGAAGCGCACGTCGTTGGTGGCGACGACAGGGACTGCTTTGCGATGTGCGAGCGTGAGCGCGTTCTGCACGTAGGCTTCCTCACCGCTCCGTCCCGTGCGGGTCAGTTCGAGGTAATAACGGTCGCCGAACACCTGTTGCCAGCGGCCGAGGTGCAACTCGGCAAGCTCGCCCTGGTCGATGAGCAGCGCGCGGCCCACATCGCCGTAGGTGCCGCCCGACAAGGCAATCAACCCGTCGCAGGTCGCGAATTGCAACCACTCCCGGTGCACCCTGGCGACCCCGCGATGCTGCCCCTCGAGGTACGAGCGGGTGACCAGGCGCGCGAGATTGCGGTAGCCCGTTCTGTTCTGGCACAACAAGACCAGGCTGTCCGAGCGGCCGGCATCGTCCGGATCGGCCACTTTCAGATCGACCCCGATGATCGGCTTGATGCCGTTCTTCATTGCCTGCCGGTAGAACTTCACCAGTCCGAACAGGTTGCCCTGATCGGTCAGTGCAACTGCGGGCATCCCCAGAACCCGGCATTTCTCCATGAGCGACGGAATGCGAACGGTGCCGTCGACGATCGAGTATTCCGTATGCAGGTGGAGATGGGCAAACGGCTGCTGCATCAGGACTCCGGCACGTAGAAAGGCCTGAAGCTCTTGCGATGCTGCTGGCACGGTCCATAACGCGTGATGCAGGCGCGATGCTCCGGCGTTGCATAACCCTTGTGACGGCTGAAGCCGTAGGCAGGATAGAGTCTGTCCAGCATGCACATGATCGCGTCGCGTTGCACCTTGGCGATGATCGACGCTGCACTGATGGCTGCCACCGTGGCGTCTCCGCCGATGATGGCGGTCCCGCGAAGGGCGATGCCGTTGAACTCGAGATTCGGCAGGTGGGTGCCGTCGACATCGATGGCAAACGGACGGATCCGCAGGCCCAGAATGGCTCGCCGCATTGCGAGCAAGGTCGCGCCCAGGATGTTCAGGCGATCGATTTCCGCCGCGTCCGCCCAGGCGACGGCCCAGGCCAGCGACCGGGCGCGAATCTCCTCTGCAAGTTCCTCTCGGCACTCCGGCGTGAGCGTCTTGGAATCGGCGAGTCCGGCGATGGGACGGCGCTGGTCCAGGATGACCGCGGCCGCGACCACCGGCCCTGCCAAAGGCCCCCGCCCCGCTTCATCCACTCCGGCAACCGGCCTGCCTTCATGATGAAACAGTAACTTCTGCATGGATGCGGTCTGCACCTGGGTCAGCCGCCTGCTACCGGGCGGCGTGTTTTGTTTCGCCGGGTCTCGCTATTTCGAGAACTGCTTTTGCGGCACGCCGGTCCGCGCCTCTCGCCAACCGGTCACGCAGTTTAGCAAATTCCCGGGAGATCGCTTCCCGTCGTGCCGGATCCCCGAGCAGATCGAGTACCGCGTCGCACAGGGCACGCGCGGATGCCTCTCCCTGCAGGTACTCGGGCACCAGCGGCTTTTCCGTCAACAGGTTGGGTAGCGTAAAGTGCCGCACGCGAACCAGCCGCAGGTACTTGACGAGCGCGTAAGTCACGGGCGCCAGGCGGTAAGCCGCAACGATCGGCCGTCCGAGCAACGCCGCTTCGAGGGCGGCCGTGCCCGATGCCAGCAGCACCACGTCGGCCGCGGCCATCGCCTGTTCCGCACCGCGATCCGTCAATCGATATTGGTCGGCCACGCCACTGCGTTCGAGCTGGTGTTGGAACACGTTCTGCAAGCGCTCATTCGCCATGGGTGCCACGAACGTCAGATCCGGCAAGCGCTGCAACATCAATCGGCTCGCCTCTGCGAAGACGGGCCCCAGCCGTGTCACTTCACTCAGGCGGCTGCCCGGTAACACGGAGACGACTTGCGCCGACTCGACCCGCAATTTCGCGCGCAGCGGCGCCTGCGGCAATCCAGGCACGATCCTGTCCGCCAGCGGATGACCGACAAACTCCGCCGGGATGCCATGACCCTCGTAGAACGCCTTCTCGAACGGCAGCAGGCACAGGACTTTGTCGGCCGCCCGCGCGATCTTATGAATCCTTCCCGGGCGCCAGGCCCAGACGGACGGGCTGACGTAATGGACGGTCGGAATACTCCTGTGCTTGAGTTCGATCTCGAGACCGAGATTGAAGTCGGGCGCATCGATACCGACAAAAACGGCGGGACGCTCGGCCGCCCAGCGGCGGACGAGCGAGCGGCGGAGTCGCAACAGGCGGGGAATTTCCTTCAGCGGTTCGACCAGCCCCATGACCGCGAGCGACTGTGCGTCCGCGAGCGAATTGCAGCCGGCGGCACGCATCGACCGCCCTGCCACGCCTTCGAACTCGATGTCCGGATCGAGCGCCTTGAGCGCAGCCATCAGCCCGGCGCCCAGTTGATCACCGGATGCCTCGCCGGCGACAAGCCCGATTCTCATTGCGCGGGACGGGACACTAGCGACACTAGCGTGCCAGGCCGCGTTCGGACTTTCGCAAGGATTCCAGGAATATCCGCAGCTCCGGCTGCGTTTCGGCCAACACCTCGATTCTCTCGATCGCAGCCGCAAGCTTCAGTCCCTTGCGAAAGACAATTCGATACGCGTTCTTGATGTTGCGAATCTCTGCCTGCGTGAATCCTCGCCTTTTCAGGCCCTCGCCATTGATGCCGCGCGGCTCGGCCGGAAGTCCTGCCATCATCGTGTAAGCGGGCACATCCCGGTTCGTACCGCAGTACATGCCGAGAAAGCTATGCGCGCCGATATGGCAAAACTGGTGAGCGCCGGAAAACCCGGCAAAGATGGCCCAGTCCCCGACGTGCACGTGTCCGGCGAGCGTCGCGTTGTTGGCAAACACCGTGTGGCTGCCGATGCGGCAATCGTGCGCAATGTGGACATAGGCCATGATCCAGTTGTCGTCGCCCAGCCGGGTAACGCCTTCATCCTGCACGGTGCCGCGGCTGATGGTGCAATACTCGCGAATCGTGTTTCTGTCACCGATCTCCAGCCGGGTCGCCTCGCCCGCATATTTTTTGTCCTGGGGATCATCGCCAATCGATGCAAACTGGTAGATCCGGTTGTCCTTGCCGATGCGGGTCGGCCCATTGATGACGACATGACTGCCGATGTGCGTGCCGTTGCCGATTTCGACCTGCTCGCCGATCACGGCGTACGGTCCGATCTCGACGTTCTCTCCCAGTACCGCTGAATCCGCCACGATGGCGGCTTCGTGGACCGTCACCGGTCCGCTCCGGGAGCACACATGATTTTTGCGGTCACGCAGGTATGACCGTCGACGCTTGCCACGCAGGAATAAAACCAGATGCCGCGCCGCACCTTGTCGACCGTCACGGCAAGCTCGAGACGGTCGCCGGGGAGCACCGGCCGGCGAAAGCGCGCTTCGTCGACGCCGGCGAGATAATAAATGAGATCCGGATCCTGCTCCCGACTGGTCAGATAGGAAAGGATGCCGCCAGCCTGTGCCATAGCCTCGACAATCAGTACACCGGGCATGACCGGGCGACCGGGAAAGTGTCCCTGAAAGTACGGTTCGTTGACGGAGACGTTCTTGATCGCGTTGATCGAAACGCCGGGCCTACAGTCGATCACCTTGTCGATCAGAAGAAACGGATATCGATGCGGCAGTAAATCCTGTATCCCGACATCGAGGGGGCTTTCGCTCATGTATCCTCTTCCAGTTTTCGAACACGATTTACCAGGTCATCCAGACGCCGGAATCTCGCGACCTTGCGTTTCCAGTCACGGTCCTTCTCGGCCGGGAAACTCCCGGTGTAGAAGCCGGGCTCCCGGATGTCTTTCGAGATCATCGTTGCGCCACCGACCACCACATCATCGCAAATCGTGACATGGCCGACGATACCGGACTGACCGCCGAACATGCAGCGTTTGCCGATGACGGTGCTGCCGGACACACCGGACTGCGACGCCATGGCCGTATGCTCCCCGATGTGCACGTTGTGTGCAATCTGAATGAGATTGTCCAGGCGCACGCCGTTTTCAATCACCGTGTCCTCGATCGCGCCCCGATCGATCGTCGTATTCGCGCCGATCTCGACGTCGTTGCCGATCCTGACGCCGCCGGTCTGAGGGACCTTGACCCAGCCGGTTTCGCCGCGTGCGTTGCCGAAGCCATCGGCGCCGATGACGGCGCCGGAGTGGACGATGCAGCGTTCCCCGATCTGCACGTCCTGCACCAGCGTCACGTTCGCGTGCAGGCGGGCGCCCTGGCCGAGACGACAGCGGGGGCCGACAACCGCGTTCGGTCCGACAACGACACCGCCGGCAAGGACAACGTCCCGCTCGATCACGGCAAAAGCCGCGATGTGCGCACTCGACGAAACGCGTGCGGATGGATCGATGATCGCGGACGGATGAATTCCCGGCGGTAATGCCTCGGGGGGATGCAGCACGGCGGCGATTCGCGCAAAGGTCACGTAGGGATCTTCGGCGAGCAAGGCCGGCACCGGACAGACGGCAGCGATTTCCGCGCTCAGCACGACAGCCCCTGCTGCCGTTTTTTCTAACTGGGACCGGTATGCCGGATTGGACAGAAACGACAAAGCATCCGGTCCGGCGTTTGCCAGCGTTGCAACGCGGGTGACCGTGGATGCCGGATCGCCGATCAACTCACAGCCGAACCGAGTTGCCAGATCCCCCAGGCTTGCCCGCATGTGGAACTCCGATGGACGCGACGCTGCATACGCCGACAGTTCTACATTTTACAGGTCGGTCGTTGGTTACGCCATGACGCCTATAATACGTCTTCAGGGATTGCCCGCCGCTTCAAAATTCTCTTCCATCGCCTTCAATACCATCTCCGTCACATTGACTGCAGTGCTCGCATACAGTACGCCGTCACCGACGATGAGGTCGTAGCCCTCTGCTTCCGCGTAATCCTGCACATCTTTCAACAGCGATCGTTGCAAGTTGCCGAGCTCTTCGTTCCGGCGGAGATTCAGGTCTTCGCGAAATTCATCCTGCATCCGCTGCAGATCCCGCTGCATGTCGCGCAGGTCTTTTTCGATATTTCGACGTTCTGTCTCGCCCATCACGGCCGCATCCCGCTGCGCTTTCTCGGTCTTGTCTTCCAGTTCCGTCTGCTTGGCCAGTATGGTTCGTTGCCGCGGTGCAAACTCTTCCTGCAAGGCATCCATGGCGACTTTGGCCTGCGGCGCCTGTTCCATCAGAACAGTCACATTGACCACCCCGATCTTGACCTCCTGTGCCAGCGCCGGGACACTCATGGCGCAAATCAAAACGGTGCCGACCAATGCCTTCCGCAGTTGTTTCTTCACAAAATTCATATGTTCATCCATTCATCAAAAAGCCTGCCCGATCGAGAACTGAAATCTTTCGATCTCGTCGCCGTAGAATCGGTCATTACCTTCATAATTATTGAGCGGGTATGCATAGCTGAAACGGAAAAATCCAAGAGGCGCCAGCCACTCGACGGCGATGCCGACGGAGGTTCGGAGCTCGTCGAATTCCGGTTCGTAAGTCACCGGACTACCCAGTTTGTCGGTAAATCGGACCTCGCCTGTATTGAAAACGTTACCGATGTCGTAAAACAGGCTGGCGCGTGTTTTGCCTCTCCATTTTTCGGGAATGGGGAGTATAAGCTCTACTTGACTCGCGACCAACACATTGCCGCCGTAAGGATTACCGAAGCTGTCCCTGGGACCCAGGTAGGATTCCTTGTAGCCGCGCACGGACTCCGGCCCGCCGCCGAAAAACTGCTTGTAAGGCGGCAGCGCCGTCGTCGCATTGAGCGCCTCGCCGTACGCGAGTTCCGTGTTCAAACGGACCGTCCACGGACCGTAAATCGGCAGATATTGAGTGTAATTGTACCGTGCAGTGAAGTATTCCACTTCGCTGCCCGGCACGGCCACGCCGAACAGGAGCTGGTGACGTGTACCGCTGTCTGCGAAAAGCGCCCGGTTCCGGCTGTCGAAGGACCAGCCGCCAATGAGCTCGTAGGTATCGAACTTGGTGCCGAAGAACGTCAGGCTGCTGGTCGCCTGCTCGGTAAATGGATTGCCGTTATTGGTCACCCAGTCCTGCGCCTGGACGGTACTCCCGTTCGATGACAGCAGTTCCGCCTGCTGATACGCGACGCCGAAGGTCAGATACTGATGCTCTGTAATCGCGTAGCTGTACTCGACCGACGCACCGGTGCTCGTCGTCGAGAAATCGGATGCGCCCGAGACGAATTGCGTGATATCGCGATGGGTCAATGACACGGTTCTGCGGACTTCGTTGGGCGTAATATAAGAATCCGTATGCGACAGGCTGTAGAGCTTCGAGAAGCGTCCTGAATTGAGACTGAGCGCCACTCGATTGCCCGTGCCGAGGAAGTTCGTGTGCACGATGCTGCCGTTCAGGATGAGTTTCTGCGACTCGGAGTAGCCGACACCGCCGCTGAACTGGCCCGGCATGCGGTATTCAATCGCGAAGTTGACGTCGACGAGATCGGGACTGCCCGGCACCGGTTCGTTCTCCACCTCCACGCTTTCGACGAACGGCAGCCGCTGCAGCCGAACCTTTGAGCGATCCACCAGCAGGTTCGAGAGATAGGCGCCTTCTGCCTGGCGCAATTCGCGCCGTAGTACTTCGTCGTCGATTTCATCCACGCCGGTGAAGTTGATGCGGCGCACATACACGCGGCTCTTGGCATCGACGAAAAACGTGACGGCGGCTTCCTTTTTTTCGTAGTCGAGTTCCGGCACCGGTTCGATTTCGGCATTGGCATAACCCTCCTCGCCGAGGCGGAACGACATGAGCTCGCTCGATTGCGTCAGAAGGCGGAGACTGAACGTCGAGCCGGGCTGCGCCAGGACCAGGCGGCGCAGCTGCTGTTCCGGGATCACCATGTTACCGACCAGCTTGACCTCGGAGATCGTGTACTGTTCGCCCTCGTGAATATTGATGGTGACGTAGATGTCTTTCTTGTCCGGCGAAATGGCGACCTGCGTCGATTCGACCCTGAAATCCGCGTAGCCGCGATCCATATAAAAGGAGCGCAGGGTCTCCAGATCGCCGCTCAGCGCTTCCTTGGCATAACGGTCGTCCTGGCGCAGCCACGATAGCCAGTTGGCGGTATCGAGCGTGAATCCTTCGCGGATCTCGTCCTCTTCGTAGCTGTGGTTGCCGACGATATTGACCTGGCGGATCTTGGCCCGCTCGCCTTCCTTGACGTCGATACTGATGCGGACCGTGTTGTTCGGGCGTTCTTCAACCTTGGCGTCGACGACGACGGCGTATTTGCCGCGGTCGTAATACTGCTCGCGCAGGAACTGCTGCACGTTATCGAGCACGGAACGGTCGAAGGTGCGGCCCCGCGCAAGCCCGACATTGCGCAGCGACTCCATCAGGTCTTCGGTCTTGATGTCCTTGTTGCCCTCAATCGTAAAATCCTCGATCGAGGGACGCTCCCTGACGGCAATGATAAGCGTGTCGCCGTCCCGGCGCATCTCGACGTCATCAAAGAGGCCCTGGTCGTACAACGCGCGGATTGCTTCCTGCACCCGTTGCGCATCGATCGTGTCGCCGATATTGATTGGCAGGTAATTGAATACGGTCCCTTCCGAGATGCGCTGCAGGCCCTCAACGCGCAGATCGCGCACGACGAACTCATCCGCGGCCAGGGAGACCGCAGGCGCAAGTACGATGAACGATACGATCGCAACGACGAGCCGCCAGGAACGTGTTAATCCGGATCCAGTATTCTGCATTGACGCTAACTTAGAATTCTTGCGATATCGTTATAAAAGGCAAAGCTCATCAGGAGCAGCAGTGCGAGAATGCCGACCTGCTGCCCGACCAGTTGCGAGCGTTCGGACATCGGGCTTCCTTTCAGCAGTTCGACGGTTTGATACACGATCTGGCCACCATCCAGTACGGGAATGGGCAACAGGTTCAGAACGCCGAGACTGATGCTCACGAGCGCGAGAAAAATCAGGAACGGATTGAAACCCGCGGTTGCCGAATCGCCCGCGTATTGCGCGATTTCGATCGGCCCACTGATGTTCTTGATCGAGACGTCACCCGTGACCATTCTTGCGAGCATGCGGATGGTGAAGCCGGTCGCATCCCAGGTGCGTTCTATGGACTGCCCGAGCGCGGTGATGGGGCCGTACTGGCGCAGGTACCAGTGATCGGCGCCGGCATCGATACGGACGCCCATGAGGCCGACGGTCTTGCCGTCCACTTGCCGCGCTCCGAGCGTCACTTCGACGGTCCGTTCCGCCCCGTTCCGCTCGAACGTCACTGACACGCTTTCACCCGGGCGCAGAGCGACGATCTCTTGCAGATCGGCAAACGTCGACACTTGTTCGCCGGCTATTTCGGTGATGCGATCCCCGGAGTCGATCCCGGCCGCGTGCGCCGCGCCCGGTTCGTCGACGGTATCCACGACTGCCGGCGGTTGCCAGGGCATGAACCCGAGACCTTCGAACAGCATGCCCGGTTCGGTCAGCCGGGCGGCGTCGTCACCGACGTCGATAACGGTAGAGCGCACGCTGCCGTCGGCGCTCTCGAGTTGCAGCGGCACGCGGCTGTCGTCGACCATTTCGTCGAACACCGCGACGAGCGCCGTTTGCCAGTCGGTGGCCTCTTCCTCGCCGACTTTCAGCAGCCAGTCGCCGTACTCGAGTCCGGCCGCCGCCGCGTAGGAGCCCGGTACGACTTCGCCAATGGCCGGCTTGACCGTCGGCATGCCGAGCATGAACAACGCCCAGTAAGCGACGGCTGCAAACAGGAAATTGAAAAAGGGACCCGCCAGGAGCACGGCGATCCGGGCCGGTACCGGTCGCTGGTTGAATGCCCGCCCGCGATCGGCGGTATCCACCGGGCCCTCGCGTTCATCGAGAAATTTGACGTACCCGCCCAGCGGAATCGCGGAGATACAATACTCCGTGCGGTCCCTGCCGCCCCGCCATGTCCAGACGGGCTTGCCGAAGCCGATGGAAAAGCGCAACACCTTCATGCCGCACAAGCGCCCGACGAGGTAATGGCCGAATTCGTGCACCGCGACCAGCACGCTGATCGCGACGACAAATGCCAGAAGGTTCATCAGTGCGGCACTCATGTCTCAGGCGCCTCCTCGAGAATTTGCATGTATGCCCCGGAGTGCCGGGCGGCTGGAATGGATGCCGGTACGGTCACACCTCAGACTGGCCAGCATCGCGCCAGTTCCGGCAATTTCCGCCTCCGGGCGCCTCACACCAGTCCCAGCCATGTGATACCGAGGAAGAACAACGGCGCCGCGGCCGCGACGCTGTCGATGCGGTCGAGCACACCGCCGTGTCCCGGAAAGACCTTGCCGCTGTCCTTCAAACCAGCATTGCGCTTGAACATGCTGACCGTCAGGTCGCCGACAATCGACAGCGTTGCAACCGCCAGGCAGAACGGCACCACGAGCGCGATGTCGATGTCGACCCAGTAGAGCCTGGCCAGCACCAGCACGCACACCACGGCAAACAATCCGCCGATGACGCCCTCCCAGGTTTTCCCCGGGCTGATGCTCGGCGCCAGTTTCACCCGGCCGAAGCGCTTGCCGGTGAAATAGGCGCCGATGTCCGCTGCCCAGACGATGATCAGCACGAACAGAAGCACACCCGGCTGGAACGAGTAGAGAGAAATCAACGCGATATAGGCGGGTATCATCACCAGCGCGCCGCAGATCCAGATGACGGGCCGCGCAATCGGAGTCGGGTAGAAAAACACCCAGATGAGCGCCGTAAACCACCACGCGAGCCCTACCTTCAAAATGAAGACGACGGAGCCGTCACGGGGGATGACCCAGGTGACGGCCGCAAGCAGCGCGGCAATGGCGCCGACGTATCCCAGCCGGGCCGCGGTGCCATTCGGTGCCAGAAATCCCGACCACTCCCACGCCGCGGCCAGGATCAGCAATGCAATGACCGCCTTGGCGGCCTCTGCCGGCAGCACGAACAGCACGACGAGAATAATCGCGCAGGCAACGATTGCTGTCAGAATGCGCTGTTTCAGCATGTCAGGCGGCTCCCACCTGATCGCCGGTGTGCCCATAGCGTCGTTGACGCTTCGCGAACGTCAACAAGGCATCGTCAAAATGTTGCTCATCGAAATCCGGCCACAGGCAGTCGCAAAAATAGAGCTCGGCATAGGCCAGGTTCCACAACAAAAAATTGCTGATGCGCTGCTCGCCGCCGGTCCGGATCAACAGGTCGGGATCCGGCACCGGGCCCAAAGCGAGCTGCTCGGAAAACGCCGTCTCGTCGATGTCCTCGGCCCGCAATTCACCCTTCTCGACCGCGCTTGCCAGTTTGCGCGCCGCCGTGACCATGTCCCAGCGGCCACCGTAAGCCACGGCAACCGTGAGCGTCAGCCCGCCATTCAAACGGGTACGGTCTTCGGCCGCCTTGATCTTTCGCACGAGCTTCGCCTGCAGCTCGTGTCGGGCGCCGATAAACCTGAGCCGTACGTTATTACGATGCAGGTCGTCCAGTTCCCGTTGCAACGCTTCGAGAAAAAGATTCATCAGCCGTCCGACCTCTTCCGCCGGCCGCCGCCAGTTTTCGCTACTGAAGGCAAACAGCGTCAGAAATGGCACCCCGCGCCGGGCGGCGACTTCTACGGTATTCCTGACCGCTTTGGCGCCGGCACGATGCCCGGCATGACGCGGCTGTGAGCGCAGCTTCGCCCAACGGCCATTGCCGTCCATGATCACGGCGACGTGCTGCGGAATGCGTGCGTCCGGTTTGTCACTGCCTGGTTTGATAGCGGCCCTCACTGTGCGCCACGTTTTGCCACGTGCCCTCATGCCGTGGCTCAGATTTCCATCAAGTCGTTTTCCTTGTCGGCAAGTACCTTTTCGATTTCCGCAATGTGCTTGTCGGTAATTGCCTGGATTTCATCGTGTCCGCGGCGTTCCTCATCCGCGCCGATCATTTTCTCTTTCAGGAGGTCCTTCAGGTCGCCGAGCGCGTCGCGGCGAATGTTTCGTATGGCAACCCGGCCATTCTCGGCTTCCTGGCGCACGAGCCGAATCATGTCCTTCCGCCGTTCCTCGGTCAGCGGCGGCAACGGAACCCGGATGACCGTCCCCGCCGATACGGGATTCAAGCCGAGATCCGAGGTCATTATTGCCTTTTCAATCGGTTGCACCATCGCTTTTTCCCATGGCGTCACGGTGAGGGTACGCGAATCCTCGACATTGATGTTCGACACCTGGTTGAGCGGTACGTCGCTGCCGTAATAGGGCACCGTGATGTGGTCGAGCAGGCTCGTGTGTGCACGGCCGGTCCTGAGCTTGGTCAGTTCCTGTCGCAGTGATTCCACGCTCTTGCGCATGCGACTCTCCGCGTCCTTCTTGATTTCATTCAACACAATGGTCGCCTCTTACCCTCGATCTGTTGTTGTTTCGCGTGCCTCTCGTTTTCCGGATCAGGTGGTCACCAGCGTGCCGACGTTCTCGTCGGTCATGGCCCGAATTAACGAGTGTTCCTCTGTCATGTTGAAAACGCGCAATGGCAGGTGATTGTCGCGGCACATGACCACGGCGGTTGCATCCATGACATTGAGTTTGTCCGTCAGCACCTTGTCGAACGAGACGGTGTCGTACAGCGAGGCCGTCGAATTCTTCTGCGGATCCGAGTCATATACGCCGCTCACCTTGGTGGCCTTGAGCAGGACGTCCGCGCCGATTTCGATCGCACGCAGGCTCGCCGCGGTATCGGTGGTAAAAAAAGGATTGCCGGTGCCGGCGGCCAGGATCACGGTACGGCCTTTTTCAAGATGGCGAACCGCACGGCGCCGGATATAGTCTTCACAGACTTCGTGAATCTGGATGGCGGACATGACGCGCGCCACCTCATCCAGGGATTCCAGCGCATCCTGCAGGGCCAGTGCGTTCATCACCGTCGCCAGCATACCCATGTAGTCGCCGGTGACGCGGTCCATGCCGGCACCGGCCAGGCCGGCGCCGCGAAAAATATTGCCGCCGCCGATCACGATGGCCATTTCGACGCCGAGTTTGCGGACTTCGACGACTTCCGCCGCGATCCGCTTGATGACCGCCGGGTCGATGCCGTAGTCGAACTCGCCCATCAGGGCCTCACCGCTCAGCTTCAACAAGACGCGACGGTAGAGTACCGGGGCATCGCTCATAATTCCTGCCTTTCCCTGTGAACCAAGGCCCGCACCCGGCCGAGCCGGGCGCTCCACGCGCCCGCGAATTCTATCAGGTTGGCGCGCACGGACCGCGCACGGCTCGCAATCCCGGTCTGGCCCTTTTTTACTCTGCCGTTCAAACGCTTACGCGCTCCGGTTGCTCTGCGCCATGACCTAGTCGTGTTCCGGTTTCTTCTCGATGCCCTCACCCAGTTCATAGCGGACGAAATCGGTCACCCGTGCCCCGGCGTCCGACAACAGTCTGCCGACAGGGGTGTCGTCATTCCCTTCGTTCCTCACGAATGGCTGGCCCACCAGGGTCACTTCCTTCAGGTAGCGGGCGATTTTTCCATCCACGATCTTCGCGACGATGTCGGCCGGCTTGCCGGAAGCCGCCGCCTGTTCCGCAAAAATCGCGCGTTCCCGCGCGCGAACGTCTGCGGGGACGGCCTGTTCGTCGATGAAAGCGGGATTGCTCGCCGCAATATGCAGGGCGATGTCACGCGCAAGTTCCTCGTTGCCGCCGGACAACGACACCAGCACGCCGATCCGCGCGCCGTGCGTGTAACTGCCGAGATGATCGACTGCTTCCAGCCGCCTGAACCTGCGCACCGAAATGTTCTCACCCACTTTCGCGACGAGCTCCGTGCGGGCAGCTTCGACCGTCTGGTCGCCTTCCAGCTTCATGGAAGCAAGAGACTCCGGATCCACGGCATTACCGGCGAGCACGCAACGCGTCACCGCCTCGGCGAACGACACGAAGGGTTCGTCCCTGGCCACGAAATCGGTTTCGGAATTGATCTCTGCGATCGCGGCGCGTTTGCCTTTCGCCAGCACCACGATGCGGCCATCTGCCGCAACTCGCGCCGCCTTCCTGTCGGCTTTCGCCTGCCCGGACTTGCGGAGGTAGTCCACCGCCACATCCATGTTGCCGCCGGTCTCAACCAGCGCCTTCTTGCACTCCATCATGCCTGCGCCGGTGCGCTCGCGGAGCTCCTTGACCTGTGTCGCAGTAATCGACATCGAATGTACCTCTCTATCGTCGTCTCGCCGGCGCGCGGCCTCGTCGCCGGGCGTCGCTGCCGCAGCGGGGGCGCCGGCGTTCAGGCTGACGCGCTAGTCGCCGGATGGCGGTGCCGATTCGCCGTCCGCGGGCTCGTCTTTCGCATCCGCTGGCGTTTCGTCGCCGGCCGGTTCCGGGGCAGCGGCCTTCCGGGTCGCTGTTTTCCTGGGGTGTGTCTTTCGTCCGGGCGTCTTTGCGGCCTCCTGTTCGGCCGGCAGAGCATCGCTGCCTGCCGTCTCGTCGTCGGCAGCCTCGGCCGCCGGCGCGGTGTCAGCCTCCCGGCTCTCGGTATCCCGGTCTGCGACGGACGCCCTCACCGGTGGTTTCTTCCTGACCGTTGCCTTGCGGGCCGGCCGGCCGGCCGCCTTTTTCGGCGTTTTCTTCTTGCGCCCGGAGAGTTTTCTCGGTCTGCCCTCTTCATCCAGCTCGACGAAATCGTCTTCGCCGAGTTGCACTTGCGGCAACGACGCTTTGCCGTCCAGCACGGCGTCCGCCATCAGGGCGGCATACAGCTCGATGGCACGCATCGCATCGTCGTTGCCCGGAATCACGTAATCCACGCCATCCGGCGAACAATTGGTATCGACGACTGCCACCACCGGAATGCCGAGTTTGCGCGCTTCGCGCACGGCGATGTCTTCGTGATCGACGTCGACCACGAACAGGGCGTCGGGCAAGGAGCCCATGGACTTGATCCCGCCCAGGCTCCGCTCGAGCTTTTCCCGCTCGCGATTGAGACCCAGAACCTCCTTCTTGGTCAGGCGCTCGAAGCCGCCGTCTTCGGCCATCTGCTCCAGTTCGCGCAGGCGCTTGACCGACTGCCGGATCGTCTTGTAGTTGGTCAGCATGCCGCCCAGCCAGCGGTAGCTGACATAGGGCATGCTGCAACGCTCCGCCTGCTGCCGGATCGCATCGCGCGCCGAGCGCTTGGTGCCCACGAACAGCGCGGTGCCGCCATCCGCAACGATCGCCTTGACGAAGGCGTACGCTTCCCGTGCCATGGGAAGGCTTTTTTCGAGATTGATGATGTGAATCTTGTTACGTTCGCCGAAGATGTAGGGTGCCATCTTCGGGTTCCAGTAACGGGTCTGATGACCAAAGTGCACGCCAGCCTCAAGCATCTGGCGCATGGTTACGTCTGCCATGTTGTCTCCTGGGTTCGGCCTCCGTACGCCCCAAACCGCAACCCCTTTTCAGGTAGGGCACCCGGCGGACTGTGACGGCGTACGTGTGGATTAATTGCCTGTAGGGCGCGCGCTTTATACCATACTGCATTGCACCCAAACAACGCGGAAATGCGAACAATCGCACGCCTCCCGCGATCCGACATGACTGTGACGATCAAGACACCTGAAGAGCAGGAAAAAATGCGGGTTGCCGGCCGCCTCGCTGCCGACGTGCTGGACATGATCGGCGAGCACGTCCGGCCCGGTATCACGACCGGCGAACTGGACCGGATCTGCCACGACTACATCGTCGACACGCTGCAAGCCATCCCTGCGCCGCTCCATTACCGGGGTTTCCCCAAATCGATCTGTACCTCGGTCAATCACGTCGTCTGTCACGGCATTCCGGGGGAGCGGAAGCTCAACGTCGGTGACGTGGTCAACATCGATATCACCGTCATCAAGGACGGGTTTCACGGCGACACGAGCCGCATGTTCCATGTCGGCAAACCGGGCATCCAGGCCGAGCGGCTGGCCAGCGTCGCCCACGATGCCATGTGGCGCGGCATCGAAGCACTGGGACCCGGTAAACACCTGGGCGATGTCGGCGAAGCCATCCAGACCTACGTGGAGCAAAACCGGTTTTCAGTCGTGCGCGAATACTGCGGCCACGGGATCGGGCGTGGATTTCACGAGGACCCGCAGGTGCTGCACTACGGCAAGGCCGGAACCGGCCTCGAACTGCAGGCCGGCATGACGCTCACGGTCGAGCCCATGGTCAACGCCGGCAAGCGCCAGGTTCGGCTGCTCCCGGATGGCTGGACCGTGGTTACGAAGGATCACTCACTGTCGGCGCAATGGGAACACACCGTGCTGGTCACGGATCGAGGCTATGAGGTACTGACGCTCGGCGCCGGGCAGCGTTAAGTGATGCCCGCCCCCACCGTCGCTGACAGCAAGGGCCCCCCGAGCGACGATCCTGCGATCGCACTCCTGCTGCGGGCCCTGCCGGCGGAGCGCCCGGACGTCGGTCATTGCAGGGCTGCGCTCGTCGAAGCCAGCCGCAACCTGGCGGAGCGTTTCAGCACCGGCGAACCGGTCGGCGAACTCGTGCGGCGCCGCGCCGAACTCATCGACCGACTGCTCGTTTATCTGTGGCAACAGCACGCCGGCGCGCTGGCCGGATCGGTCGCGCTGATCGCCGTGGGCGGCTATGGCCGGGCTGAACTGCATCCGCATTCCGACGTCGACATCATGCTGCTGCGGGGCGACGACATTCCGCCCGGCGGCGAGGCGGCCCTGTCGTCGTTCGTCACGGCGTTGTGGGACGTCGGCCTAGAAATCGGGCACAGCGTGCGGACCATCCGGCAATGCCGGCAGCAAGCGGAATCCGACATTACGGTCACGACGACGCTGATGGAGGCCCGCCGGCTCGCCGGTCCTGGCGACCTGTTCGCCGCGCTCCAGGTCGCCATCGCCCCCGACCAGATCTGGCCGTCCGCGGATTTCTTTGCCGCCAAAAGAAAGGAACAACTGGAGCGGCACCATCGGTACGACGATACCGCTTACAAACTCGAACCGAACGTCAAAGGCAGTCCGGGCGGCTTGCGTGATATCCAGATGATCGGCTGGGTCGCCAAACGGCACTTCGGCGTGCAGACGCTCGACGAACTGGTGCAACACAGGTTCCTGACACGCGAGCAACTCCGGATTCTGCACAACGGCCAGGAATTCCTCTGGCGTGTGCGCTTCGGCCTGCACGTCCTGACCGGGCGGCGGGAAGACCGCCTGCTATTCGATCACCAGTCGCGGCTTGCAAGAATGCTCGGCTACGAGGATGCGAGCTATACGCTGGCTGTCGAACAGTTCATGCAGCGTTACTACCGCACGGTCATGGAATTGAGCCGACAGAATGAAATGCTGCTCCAGCTTTTCGAAGAAGCCATCCTCATGGACCCGGATGCCCGCCCGACCTCCGTCAACGAACGCTTTCAGGTGAAGAACGGCTATTTGCAGACGAAGAACGACGAGGTCTTCAAGCGCGAGCCGTCGGCGCTGCTGGAATTATTTCTGTTGCTGCAGCAGCACGAAAACATTCGCGGTGTGAGTGCGGTCACGGTCAACCTGATACGGCGGCATCTGTACCTGATCGACGAAGAATTTCGTCAGAACCCGCGCAATCATCGCCTGTTCCTGAACATATTGCGCGCGCCGGTCGGCGTCACTCATCAACTGCGCCGGATGAATCTGTACGGCGTGCTCGGACTTTATGTGCCGTCGTTCGGCCGTATCGTCGGCCGCATGCAGTACGACCTGTTTCACGCGTATACGGTCGACGAACATACCTTGTTCGTTGTGGGCAACCTGCGGCGTTTTGCCCTGGCGCGCTTCGATCACGAATTTCCGCATTGCAGCCCCTTGATGCAATCATTCGACAAACCCGAAATCGTGTACCTGGCCGGCCTGTTTCATGACATCGCCAAGGGCCGTGGCGGCGACCACTCCGAACTCGGTGCCGTCGACGCGGAAGCGTTTTGTCTCGAGCACGGCATGAGTCCCTACGATGCCCGCACGGTCGCCTGGCTCGTGCGGCATCACCTGGTCCTGTCGACGACCGCCCAGAAGAAAGACATTGGCGACCCGTCCGTCATCAACGAATTTGCGGCGATCGTCGGCGACAAGGCGCACCTCGATTATCTGTACGTCCTGACCGTGGCCGACGTCAGGGGCACCAACCCGAAACTCTGGAATTCGTGGAAGGCGACCCTGTTCCGCGACCTGTACGAAGCGACCGCGCGCGCGCTGCGACGCGGCCTGGAGAATCCCATCGACCGGGAACAACTGATCCAGGAAACCCAGACGGCCGCACTTGATCTGCTTGGCCGCTCCCGGATTCCGGAAACCCGGCGACTACAGGTCTGGGGCCTGTTCAGCGAAGATTATTATCTGCGTTATCGCGGCGACGAGATTGCCTGGCATACCGAGTTGCTGGCAAACGGTCCTGACCCGCTCGACAACATGCTGCTGGACATTCGCAGGCAGGCTGGAGGCGACGGGATCGAGGCGGTCATTTACACGCCTCGGGCGAAGCGCACGTTTGCCCACGCGACGGCTGCCTTGGATGAGCTGGGAATGACGATCGTCGACGCCCGGGTGGTGCCGATCACGAACGGCTACAGTCTCGATACTTATATATTCATGGAGCTTGACCGGCGGATCGAGATCGACGACCTCCGGCTCGGTAAGATCAGGCAGGCGCTGACGCGCGTGCTTGCATCGACCGATGGGCGGATTGATCCGGTCACGCGACGCGCACCCCGCCAGGTACGGATGTTCGCCACCACCACCACGGTGGAGTTCGATCTGGACGTCGCGAACGGCCGCACGGTGATGGAGCTGGTTGCCGGCGACCGGCCCGGCCTGCTCAGTACCGTGGGCCAGGTATTCATCGACCTGAACGTGGACATCGAGACCGCCAAAATCATGACGATCGGCGAACGTGCAGAGGACGTTTTCTACATCGTCGACGAAAACGACAAGCCGCTCTCCGAAGACCGGTGCAAGCAGCTAAAGGGTAGGTTACTGTCGAAACTCGGTTCACGGAACTGACCGGTGCGGGCGCCATGCAACGATTAATGGATACGATCGAGACCGGCTGGCGGGAGCGCGACCAGCCTCTTCCGGCCAGACGCAGGGCAGATCTCGCGGGCGCTGTCAGCGAGGCGGTCTCACTGCTCGACTCCGGTCAAGCACGGGTTGCGGAGAAGGTCGACGGCCTGTGGCAGGTCAACGAGTGGTTGAAGAAAGCGGTGCTTCTCAATTTCCGGCTGCAGCAGAACGAGCTCATGGTCGGCGGGCACAGCAATTTCTACGACAAGGTGCCATTGAAGTTCCAGGGCGCGAGCGCGGAAGAATTCAGGCGACAGGGCATTCGTGTCGTGCCGGACGCCATCGTCAGAAAGGGCGCCTACGTGGCGCCCGACGTGGTGCTGATGCCGAGCTACGTCAACATCGGCGCCCATATCGGCAGCGGTACGCTGGTCGACACCTGGGCGACCGTCGGCAGTTGTGCGCAGATTGGTAAAAACGTGCACCTTTCAGGCGGCGTCGGCATCGGCGGCGTGCTGGAACCCGTGCAGGCGGCACCGACGATCATCGAGGACGACTGTTTCATCGGCGCACGCTCGGAAATCGTCGAAGGCGTTATCGTCGAGCAGGGCTCGGTTATCTCGATGGGCGTATTCATCGGGCAGAGCACGAAAATCTATGACCGCGAATCGGGTACCGTGAGTTACGGCCGGGTCCCCGCAGGCTCCGTCGTCGTCGCCGGCAATCTTCCCTCCGCCGACGGACGATATTCCCTGTACTGCGCCGTGATCGTGAAACAGGTCGATGCGAAGACCCGAAGCAAAACCGGTTTGAACGAACTGTTGCGTAATACGGAGTGACCCATGAACCAGCCGGGTGGCAAGCTGCCGACGGTGTACGGAATCAAGAGTTGCGACACCTGCCGGAAAGCCAGGCAATGGCTCGATGCGCGAGGGATCGAATATCGCGCGCACGATCTTCGTGACGACGGGCTGGACATCCAGACTCTCGAGCGCTGGGTGGATCGCGTGGGTTGGGAAGAGCTGTTGAACACGAAGAGCCTCACGTGGCGCAAAATACCGGAAGTCGATCGTGCGGGTATGAACCGGGATCGCGCCCTCTCGGTCATGCTGGACCATCCGACCGTGGTCAAGCGCCCTGTTCTGGAACACGGAGAAAGCGTCGACGTGGGGTACTCGCCGACCCGCTACGCGCAGCTCTTCAGGCAGTAAGTCTTCTCAGAAAACTGCTGTTTATTAAATACTTACCATGCATAGTTCAATTTGATGTCAGGAAAGGATACGCGCCCGGACCCGCCGCTGGCGAGCGACCCTCTGCTCCGCATTCTGTGCGACCTCGTGCGCCGTCGGTCGGTGACGCCGGAAGACGCAGGCTGCCAGGCGATGATCGCCGCAAGGCTCGAACCCCTGGGCTTCCGTTGCGAATTTCTGCCCTTCGGCACCGTGACCAATCTCTGGGCACGCCGCGGCAAGGACGCACCGCTCTTCTGCTTTGCGGGTCACACGGACGTGGTGCCACCGGGAGCGACCGACGACTGGCAATCCGATCCATTCGAACCGTCACTGCGGGACGGATTTTTATACGGACGCGGCGCCGCTGACATGAAAAGTGGTCTCGCCGCGATGCTGGCCGCGGTTGAACGATTCGTCACGGAGCATCCCGACCACAGCGGCAGCGTCGCGTTTCTGATCACCAGCGACGAAGAAGGCCCTGCGGACGAGGGCACTGCCAAAGTGATCGAAACACTCGAGGCGCGCGATGAAAAGATCGACTGGTGTGTGCTCGGGGAACCGTCGAGCCAGAAAGTGCTGGGCGATACGGTACGCATCGGCCGGCGCGGCTCGCTCTCCGGCATTCTGACGGTTCACGGTGTACAGGGACACGTTGCCTACCCTCTGCTTGCGGACAATCCGATTCAGCGTTTTGCTCCGGTTTTCGCCGAGCTGTATCAGACACGATGGGACGACGGCAACGATTATTTCCCTCCCACCGGATTTCAGGTCGTTGCAATCGAGAGCGGTGCGGGTGCGCCCAACGTCACACCCGCAACACTGAGCGCGCGCTTCAATTTCCGTTTTTCCACCGAATGGGACTACGCCAGCCTGCAAAAAAAGGTCGAAGCACTGTTCAAGTCACACGAGCTGCGCTACGAAATCGAATGGCACCTGTCAGGCGAGCCGTTCCTGACCTGGCCCGGCCAACTCACCGACGCCGTCTCGCAGGCCGTGCTGGAAATCGCCGGCAGGCGCCCGGAATACTCGACCGGCGGCGGCACTTCGGACGGGCGATTCATCGCCCCGACCGGCGCGGACGTCGTCGAACTGGGATCGGTCAATGCCTCTATTCACAAGATCGACGAACATGTGCGCGTCACAGACGTCGCCGACCTCTGCAGGATGTACCACAGGGTGCTGGAGTTGTTGTTGCCTTGACCGCTACATCCCGGGTGCTTTCGGCCACAAGAGACGACAGGGTTTCGATGCCGGCCACGTGTAACAATTACAATTCACTCACCAAATTGCACCCCGAAACTCCTCGCTTGAATCACGCTCACTTCTTGGCGCCATCCCGTGCCCTGCGTTGGGCGCAATCAGGATGCGCGATCCCCCGAGCCGCCGAAGATCATTGGCATGGTTCTTGCTCCTGCCTTGTATATCCCGCTTCCAGTCAGGTCGATGGACCGGCAACAGAGCAAGGCAAAATAATTTTTTGGAGCCTCATATGAAAACTTTTGCATTTTTTATCGTGGCGCTGACATTCCTGTCCGGCTGTCAGTCTTTACGGGGTTTCGAGAATCCCCTCGCAACGGCCTACAGCGATCTGGACGGCGACGACGATGGCGTCATCAGCACCCAGGAAGCTCAGGCAATTCCCGTCCTGTCGAAGAACTTCAATCGAATCGATACGAACAGCAGCGGTGGTATCGACGACAACGAGTACACGGCGGCCACCATGCACATCGCCGACCTGGGATTTGAGGAAGTTGACATAAACGAAGATGGCGTGATCAGCAAGCGCGAGGCCGCGGCAATGCCGGTCTCACTGAAAGAAACGTTTGACGACGTGGATACCGATGGCGACAACAACGTAAGCCCGACGGAATACCGGGCCGCCGCAACAAACCTGTTGCAAGACGTGGATTTTTCAACACTCGATACGGACGGCGATGGCGTTGTCGGCACCACCGAAGCCACGAAGTTGCCGCCACTCGCAGAGGCTTTTCAGCGCGTGGACACCGATGCCGATGGCTTGATCAGTAAGAAGGAACTCGCGGCCGCGCAGCGGTAAACACCGGAAGCCCTGCGTAGCCTCAGCGCCGAAGGTTGTTCCAGAGGCCGTAGGTGCCGAGTACGAGGAGGGATATCAGCACCCAGGCGGGCATCGACAGGCCCAGGAACTGCCAGTCCGTCGTCGCGCACTCGCCCGAACCGCTGAAGACCAGGCGCAGCGCCTCGCCCAGGGGGAAGCTGTCGAGGAGGTAGTCGAGGCCCGGTCCGCAGGACGGAACCTGATCGGCCGGCAGGTGCTGCAGCCAGACGTGACGGGCGGCGATGCCGATGCCGGCTGCTGCGCACAAGGCGATGAGCAGCGCGTACACGTAGCGTAGGCGGCCATCCGGACCGTGCAGCGCAACCAGCAGAAATACCAGGCCGACGGCGATCACGGCGAGCCGTTGAAATGAGCACAGCGGGCAGGGCTGCAGCAACAACTGGTACTCGGCATACAACGCATACACCATCATGGCGGCGCAGGCCGCAAAGCCGGCGACATTCAGTGTGCGTCGTGACGTGAAACGGCCGCTCATGCGGCGACCTGCGTGCGCACATAGGCCGGGACTAGCGCTTCCGGATCGATCGCTCTGCCTTCCAGAAACGACCGGTGGCCGAGTTCGAGCAGATAGCGCGCGCGTGGCACGGAGACGTCGATGACGCCGGCCAACAGGTCCTCGTTCTTCGCCAGGAGCTCCGGATAGCGTTGCCAGCCGGCGCCCGCTGCGTGCCAGCGCGATGGCCCAGCGTCCTGCCGGGTCGCCAAGGGTTCAATACGCTCGATCGGCTGCAGAAACGCATCCATCTCCGGTAGCGGCAATCCGTCACCGCCGCGGCGAAAGCAGGCGAGATAAACCTCATTCATGTGCGCATCCTCTGCAACGACGACCTGGTCAGCAGACGAGACCTGCAAAGACTCGTTCGCCACGGCCGCGAGTGACGAAATCGGCACCATTTTCAGCCCGGCGCCGTAACAGAGCCCTTGTGCGACCGACGCCGCGATGCGCAAGCCGATGAACGAACCCGGACCATTACCGAGTATCACTGCATCCAGTTCGCGCAGGTTCGTGCCGGCTTCGTTCAGGACCTCCTCGATCATCGGGATCAAAAGCCGGGTATGCTCTCGCGGCAGGACGGCATGACGCTCGAACACGTCGCCTTCCACCCGGAGCGCGACGGAACAGGCAATCGACGACGTATCGAGTGCGAGCAGGTTCATCCGGTTTGCCGGTCGGCCGGCAGCGCTGCGCTGCGCGCCGCGTGCGACGCCAGAAATTTCCGCACCTCCGCCTGCGACGCGGTGCATTGCATCGGTTCGAGACCCTTCAAAAACACACTGCCGTAGCTTTTCGACTTGAGGCGCGGATCGCACAGCACGACCACGCCGAAATCCGTCTGGTCGCGGAGCAGACGTCCCGCGCCCTGTTTCAAAGCCAACGCCGCCTGCGGCAACTGGTGCTCGACGAACCCGTTACCGCCTTGCCTGCGGATGAATTCGAGCCGCGCCAGCATCAGCGGATCGGAGGGCGATGCAAAAGGCAATTTATCGATGGCGACGATCGTCAAGGCACTGCCGCGCACGTCGACGCCTTCCCAGAAGCTGCCGGTACCCAGCAGGACGGCGTTGCCGTAGTCGCGAAATCGGCGCAACAGATCGTCACGCGGCCCATCGCCCTGGATCAGCAGTGGTCGGGTGCGCAGTTTTCGCCGATGTGTCTTGAACCACTGCCTGGCGATGTTCAATGCCCGATGGCTGGTGAACAGGCAGAACATGCCGCCGCCGGTCATCTCGAGCAGGGGCATCGTGCTCTCGAGCATGGCTTCCGTGTGGCGCGGATCCGATGGCGCAGGCAGATCGGGCGGCAGATAGACAAGGCCATGCTTGTCGAGTGCATAGGGGCTGGGGAATGTGAGACCCCGCACCGAGTCGAGCCCCATGCGGCCGCCGAAATGGCTGAAGTCATCGCCGACCGCCAGGGTGGCTGACGTAAAAATCCAGGCCTGGTTGGCGGCAGTGAACATGCCGTTCAGGGTACCGGAGACATCGAGGGGAGTCAGGTGCAGCCGCAGGCTGCGCGGGTGCACTTCGAGCCAGCGCAAGCCGTCCCAGCCGTCGTCGCCGCCAATCTGCACCAGCTTCTCGATGATGCCGCAAAGCACTTCATGCAGCTTGTCGATTTCAGGCGATGAATCGGTCAGCGCGGCAACGCCGTCCTTGAGCACGTGGACCGCCTGGGTGAGGTCGGCCAGCGGCTTTTCGACGGTCTCGTACACGGCTGCGAGTTCATGACGACCCTCTTCCCGCGGCGCCTCTGCACGCAGCTGCTTGAGTGCCGTGTGTACCCGGTCGATACGCTGTTGCAGTTCGGGCTGCGACAGCGTCAGGGTCGCGGCACGCAATTCGTCCACCAGTCGTTCGAGCTCGCGGCTGCCGACACTGATGCCGAAAAACTGCGCCGCAAGATCGGGGATCTGGTGCGCCTCGTCCAGGATGACGGCATCGGCGCCGGGCAGGAATTCGACAAAGCCCGCTTCCTTCAACGCAAGATCGGCCAGCAACAGATGATGATTCACCACGACCAGGTCCGCCTCCTGTGCGGCGCGGCGTGCCTGCACGACGTAACAGTCCTGGAAAAAGGGGCATGGCTTGCCGAGACAGTTATCGACTGTCGAGGTTACATACGGCCAGATTGCCGAATCCTCGGCGACCTCCGCCAGCTCGGCCCGGTCGCCGGTGATCGTGCGGTGCCGCCACGCGAGGATGGCACGGAGATCGCCGGCGGACGTTCGACCGGCTGCCTCACCGGCCGCGGATTCGAGACGTTGCAGGCAAAGATAATTGGCCCGCCCTTTCAGCAGCGCCGTTCTGACCGGCCGCCCGACGACCTTGCCGATCAGCGGCAAATCGCGGTGATAGAGCTGGTCCTGCAATGCCTTGGTGCCCGTAGAGATGATCGTCTTCCGGCCACAAAGGAGCGCGGGTATCAGGTAAGCAAACGTCTTGCCCGTGCCGGTGCCCGCTTCGATGATGATTTTGCCGTAGTTTCGCAGTGTCTCCAGCACCGCTTCCGCCATGAGCGCCTGACCGGGTCTCGGGTGAAAACCGGGCAACCACTTCCGGAGCGGGCTCGAGGGCCCGAAGTAATCAGTCAAATCCTGCACGCCCGACACTATACAGGGGCGGCGAGACGCACACTTCGGAAGTTATGACTCCGTTTCGCTGGTTTCGCGGTGCGCATCGCGTTCCGCGGCGGTGCCGTGACTGCGCAAATTGTAGCGATTTATTTTTTCGACCAGGGTCGTGCGCCGCATGCCGAGTTTATCTGCCGC
>JBOHZD010000180.1:0-3129 GCA_050738315.1 Woeseiaceae bacterium | reverse complement strand
ACAACAAGGGTGTTTGTATGCTCAAGATACTGCTCGTCGAAGACAACGAAATGAACCGCGACATGCTGAGCCGCCGCCTGCGGCGCAAGGGCTTCGAGGTGCTGCTGGCGACGGACGGCGCGGACGGCATATCGCTCGCGCGCAGCAGCGCACCGGACCTGATCCTGCTGGACATGAGCCTGCCGACCGTGGACGGCTGGACGGCGGCCAAGGTGCTTAAAGGAGAAACCGATACCCGGAACATCCCGATCATCGCCCTCACCGCGCACGCGATGCAGGGGGACCGCGACAAAGCCATGGAGTCGGGCTGCGACGAGTACGAAACCAAACCTGTCAACCTTGCCCGCTTGTTGAGCAAAATCGAGACACTCACCGGGTCCTCGATGCATTCGTAGGAGTGCGCCTCATTTGAATACCTCGGCCAAACCGGCCGCCACCGGGACGCTGCAGGGGCGCCTGTCCCGCATCGAGCAACGCTTGAGCTCGGATCCGGCACGGGCTGACAGGGAGGCCGCCCTGCTGCTCGCGGCCGTCCCCGGACAGCCGATGGCACTGCTGTTCCAGGGCATCGCGCGCCGCCTGATGGGCAATGCCGCGGCGGCGATCGAGGTGCTGCAGCCGCTCTGCGAAGGACTGGCAGATGCGCCGTTGCCGCACCTGCAATTGGGGTTGGCGCTCCGGGAATCGGGCGACCGCGAGTCTGCCGTCCGGTCCATACGTCGCGCCCTCAGCATCCGGGAGGATTTCGGCGATGCGTGGCTGGCGCTCGCCGATGTGCTGACCGAACTGGCCGACCGGGACGGGGCCGACCAGGCTTACGGCCAGTACGCACGGTACTCCGCGAGCAATCCGCGTTTGCTCGAAGCCGCCGCGCAGCTGCGTGAGAATCGCACCGCCGACGCCGAAGCCGTTTTGCGCAACCACTTGAAGCGGCATCCGAACGACATCTGTGCCCTGACCATGCTGGCGGATGTCGCGCAGCGGCACACGCGCTTCGACAGTGCGGAAGCACTGTTGCAGCGGTGCCTGGAGCTCGCGCCGGGGTACCACCTAGCACGACACAATTACGCCGTCGTCCTGATGCGGCAGGAACGACCGGCCGACGCCTTGCGCGAAGCCGATCGGCTGCTCGCAGACGAGCCGGCCAATGCAGACGTGCGGAACCTCAAGGCCACCATCCTGCTCCGCCTTGGCGAATATAGCCAAGCCATCGAGCTGTTCGACAGTGTTCTTGAACAGCGACCCGACGAACCGGCGGTCTGGGCCAACCTGGGGCATACGCTGCGCTCGGTCGGGCAGCTCGAACGTAGTATCGACTCTTATCGCAAGGCCGCCGCCCTGGCGCCCGGTTTCGGTGAGGCATTCTGGAACCTGGCCAACCTGAAGACGTATCGCCTGACCGATGCCGAGCTCGAATCGATGCGTATGCAACTGCAGAAACCCGGACTGGGCGTCGAACACCGGATTCATTTCGATTTCGCCATCGGCAAAGCCCTCGAGGACCGGAAGGAATTTGCCGCATCGTTCCGGCATTACGCAGCCGGCAATCGACTGCGACGCCAGACGATCCGCCACGACGCCGACGAGATCTCCGAGCACGTCGAACGCTCCAGGAATCTGTTTACACATGAGTTTTTCAGCGCGCGGTCCGGTTACGGCGTGCCGGACACGGATCCCGTCTTCATCGTCGGACTCCCCCGGTCGGGCTCGACCCTCGTTGAACAGATCCTGGCGAGCCACTCCGCGGTGGAGGGCACGATGGAACTCCCCTACGTCGTCGACATTGCGAAGCGGCTGGCGGCGCGCGCAGCCGATGCCGGCGATGCGAAGTACCCGGACCTGCTGGCGAACGTCGACGAGTCCGGGTTCCGCGAACTCGGACGCGCGTATCTCGAGCGCAGCCGCCCGCAACGCAAACGGGATACGCCTTACTTCATCGACAAGATGCCCAACAATTTCGCGCACCTGGGCTTGATCCTGCTCATCCTGCCCAATGCACGCATCGTCGACGTTCGGCGCCACCCCCTGGCCTGCGGCCTGTCGTTGTTCAAGCACCTGTTTGCCAGTGGGCATCATTTCAGTTACAGCCTCGACGATATCGGGCGTTATTACCGCGACTACGTGGCGCTCATGGACCACTTCGATGCGGTGCTCCCCGGAAGAGTGCACCGCATCCATTACGAAGCGCTGGTCGACGACACGGAGCGGGAAGTGCGCCGGTTGCTCGATTACTGCGCGCTGCCGTTCGAGACATCGTGCCTCAACTTCTTCGAGAGCCGTCGCGCCGTCAGCACGCCGAGTTCCGAGCAGGTGCGCACCCCGGTGTTCCGCGACGCGCTGCTGCACTGGCAGAATTACGAGCCCTGGCTCGAACCGCTGAAGGCGGCCCTCGGCCCGCTGGCAGATCCCCGGTAACCCGGGCTTCCCGCCGCCACGGCCGGCCCGTTCCGGGCCTTCGCGCCGCTCCTCTTGCGGCCCGAAAACCCACCATCTGGCGCCCGCCTTGATGTTGCGTGCGGGCAACAGTTGCTTTTCGAATACCGTTGCACCTTATTACTAATTGGCATAAGCTCGATGCAGAAACGCAACGTCGATTGCCTTTAGTAAGAGGAAAGAGATGACTACCAATACCAGACTGCGGAGAGCAGTGCGGCTTGCGTTGAGCGCAAGTGCCGGCTCGCTCGCTGCCTTTTATGCGCCTGTATCACTGGCGCAAGACGAAGCACCGGACGAACTCGAAGAGATCACGGTTACCGGTTCGCGTATTCCTCGTGCTGACCTCTCGAGTTCCAGCCCGGTGTCGGTGATCGACCGTGAGGACATCGTGGTAACGGGTCTGACGGACGTTGGCAACCTGATCCAGCGCATGCCGTCCATGTCCGGCTCGCCCATCGGCACGACGACGAACAACGGCGGCAATGGTTCCGTGCAGATCGATCTCCGCGGCATGGGCGCCGACCGCACCGTGACGCTGATCAACGGCTACCGCACCGTCGACGGCGGCGACTACCAGACGATACCCTCGCAGATGATCGAGCGGGTGGAGATTCTCAAGGATGGCGCTTCGGCGGTTTACGGCGCCGACGCGGTCGCCGGCGTGGTCAACATCATCACCCGAACGGACTTCGA
>JBOHZD010000179.1:0-3811 GCA_050738315.1 Woeseiaceae bacterium | reverse complement strand
AGTGTTCTGGCACTTCCTGCGGGGAGCCACCCAGCAGCTTGCCGATCACTCCGTCATAGACCTGCTGCTCGTGCAGTTCGACCAGTTCGGTCGCAGGAGCGAGAGCGACCACTCCCCGCACGGGTAGCGGGTCGCTCGCGGCCAGTATCGACCGGCGCGGGATGCGCTTGCGGCAGGCAAGCCACAGCGCCAGCTGTCCACCGGCGGAGTGTCCCATGAGGACGACCCGGGTCAGGTCGAGGCGGTGCGCCTGGGCGAGCTTGCGGAGGAAATCTGTCGCGTTGGCGACGTCCTCGAAGGTGCCTGGCCAACCTCCGCCGCCGTCGCCCACCCGGCGATACTCGATGTTCCAGACCGCGAAGCCGGATTCGGCGAGGGCAGAGGCCAGTGCGCGGCTGTGATCGATCGGATACTCCGACAACCAGCAGCCGCCGTGTACGTTGATCACCACCGGATGACCGCTCCCGTGGCTTCCGGCCGGCAGCGACAGCTCACCGAACTGCAGCGGATCGTCACCATAGTGTATCCGGCTACCGGGAGGCGCAGCGCAGAGAGACGCCAGGATTTCGACGCCCAATATGGCCGACGGTGCAGCCGTCACTGGCACTTGGGCCGCCTGCCAAATATTGCGCCGATCGTCGCTCCGATCATTGCGTTCGTCACCGATCGCGTGCTTCGAATGCGGGTCGGCTCAGCCGGAGCATGTTTTCCAGCATCGTCAATGCGCGGCTGGAATCGCCCTGCACCTGCTCGGCGAACTTCCTGTTGTCGATCAGCAGCGTTGCAAACCCATGCACGATCGACCAGGCGAGCGCGATCTTGTCCTCGGTGAGTTGCTCCGGCGCGCCGGCCTCGGAGGCGATCCGGGTCGTGCATTCGACGAGATGCCCGTGAGCGTCCGCGCCGGCTTCGCTGAGCGCCTGGCGGGTCCAGTCGAGCCGATCGCTGCGGAACATCAGTTGAAATCGCGCGCGATGGGCGAGCGAGTATTCGACGTAGGCGACACCGGCCGCCACGAGTTGCTCAAACGCGCCGCCGTCCGCACGCTCGCGGTGGCGCTTCATGGCGGCGGCCATGTCCGCGAAAGACTGGGCCGTGAATTCCGAAAGGAGACCACGCGCGTCACCGAAATGATGTGCCGGCGCGCCGTGTGACACGCCCGCCCGGCGCGCGACTTCACGCAACGTGAAGCCTTCGAGCCCGGCGGACTCGAGCAGCTTCTCAGTAGCATCAAGCAGGGCCTGGCGCAGATCACCATGATGATATGAGAAACCAGGCGCACGCTGCGCCGGCGGACGTGCACCAGGACGAAGTAGCCGCCGTGGCGTTGCCGGCCTCGCGGAGTCGCCGCGGACCGCTGCGGCTTGCGGCTTCGGTGCGTGCTTCTTGCTTGCGCGCTTCTTGCGTACAGGCATTCGAAAGGTCCTCGATTCGCGGGCAGCTTGGCCGCTGCCGATTCAGCTGTTACGGCCACCAGCCGCTTCCGGAGCCGCCGGTGCAGCTGACTTGACACTGTCTAATTTACTCTATATCGTCGGGCTATAGAACTAGACACTGTCTACATGAGGTCCCGCGATGTCCACTTTCCTCCTCGAAGCGCCGTTCTCGATTGCCGGCAGGCTCCGCCACGTCTGGGCAGTGCGCGCGCTGATCGGGACAGGTATTACAGCGTTCGTATTGGCGGGCTGCGGAGCCGGCGTGCGACTGCCGCCCGCGGAGGCCGATGCGGCCATGACCGAGCGCCAGGCACAGGCTTTCGTCCAAGCCGTGAAAACAGGACGGCATGGACGACGTCGGCCTCGCGCGCTGATGCGGGTACCGCCTGCGAGAAGGGAGGAGGCAATCGATGATTCGGGTCAATCAACTCGTCAGCCGCGCCACAGCCGGGGAGTGCTTGCAATTGAGGACCAGCAGTATCTCCGGCATTACGATCACGGCGCGAGACCTCCGGCGTTCCATCGCTTTCTACTCGCGGGTGTTCGGGTTCCGCGTCGCTGACGATGCGCGGGAGGCGCGACCGTCGGTGACGATGGTCGGCCCTGGCGATGTGCGCCTCGCGATCCACGGGAACGGCGCGATTCGAGCGGTTCCCTTGCACCGGCATTGGGGCTTCGCCGTCGATGATCTCGAAGCGGCGCGGGCCATGATCTGGGATCTCGGCGTCAGCGTCGCGCGCGACAACGGCGAGCCCGATCATATCGAGCGATGGTCGAACGGGCGGACGCTGTCTATTCACGATCCCGACGGGAACGAAGTGGAACTGGTCGAAGCGGGCAATAAGCAACCTGTTCCTGCATAACGACGGGGCGGGACAGCGTCTCGCGACGGGCGAGTCAATGGCTGGCATGAGGATGGCACGACCCACCCCATGCGCCTTACTGGGCTCCACTTCCCTTTCCCTTGGTTTCCAAGGGCGAGAACCGAGCTTTAATGTAGCTTAGAGATCCGATTGGCAATGTGAACCACAAGATTGCCGCATATAATCCCGACTGCATCAGCACCATCGTCGTGGTTGTTAATGTGACTGCGAATATTAAGACGTTGAAGGCGAAATATGCGGTCCAATGCACGCCAACCAGAGCTCCGCACTTCGCGCAATAACAGTTCGATAACAATATCTTCGATAAAGGGATCGATCTTGCGATGCAGTTCGGGCACTCTCGAGTCACGGTCGTCGCCGCCTAACGACTAAGTTCGCTCGCGCCAGTATCTGGCGCGCGGGGTGCGTATGCAAGCCGTGTGTCAGATACGTCCGGCGGCCAGTGCAGAGCGCTTTGTCAGGCGGCGCATCTTTGATTACCGACCACGATAATCGGGACGACGCAAGGCTGTTCGTTGTCATCGAGCTCGACGTTCTAGTTATGGCCAGGCCTGTGACCAAGGCGACTTCCGACATCCTCCGCCGGGGTCCACCGGCGGCGCGGCCCTTGCGAATGCAAGGGGCGTGACAGCTTGACGTGTCCGTCTGCAGCGCCTTTAGGCGGCATCCAACGGCTTTATCCGAGCCACATCCTTCTTAACCGCTTGCGCAGCATCCCATAGGTCAACCGCACGCTGTGCATTCAGCCAGAACTCGGGCGAGTTGCCGAAGAGTCGCGCAAGCCGAAGAGCCATCTCAGGGCTAACCGCACGACGTTCACGCAGCAGCTCGTTGATCGATTGCCGTGAAACGCCAACCGCTTCAGCCAGGCCAGATACGGTAAGTCCGTAGTCCGGCAGAAAGTCCTCCCGAAGCATCTCCCCCGGATGAGTCGGTCGGCGCTTTGTGACGCCTGTGTTCGGAATGCTCATACTCAACCTGTCTCAGTGATAGTCAGAGATCTCTACGTCGTACGCATCACCTTCCGAGAATCGAAAACAGATACGCCATTGATCATTTATCGAAATGGAATGCTGTCCTCGCCGGTCTCCGGCTAATGCGTGGAGCCGGTTGCTGGGCGGAACCCTTAGGTCGTCCAGCCTCGGGGCCAAATCCAAGTACTCAAGCTTTCGCACCGCGCGTTTGGTGATGTCCGGTGGAAACCGCTTCGATTTGCCAGTGGCATATAACTCCTGGGTAAGCCGATTGGCAAACGATTTGATCACACTGACTCCCCTCCTTCGGCCGGCGCCCGATAGCCCGGCGGATGTCGGAAGTCGCTGATGAGCGGGTCCAGCGATGCCGCGAGGGCGAGCAGTTCCTCGTCCAGCGTTGCCCCACGACCTGCACCCCAATCGGCAAGCGTTCCTTCGACCAACCCGCGGGAAGAACGACCACGGGATGACCGCTCAGGTTAAAGGGCGTCGTGTATCCCCCCACGGCCACGAAATA
>JBOHZD010000178.1:0-1883 GCA_050738315.1 Woeseiaceae bacterium | reverse complement strand
GGCGCCGCCGGACAGGGATCGCGATGTCACTCGGCTTGCAAAGCGGTGGCCTCATTCCAGCGCGGGTCGTCACGCAGCGGGATCAGGAAGGGAGAAAGTTGTGTTTCGTGCATCCAGGAGCCGAGTTCCGGCATTGATCCCGCCACGAGGTTTCGTCCCTTTTCCAGCCACTTGAATGCCTCGTCGGTTTCACCGCGATACGCAAAAACCTCGGCCACGAAACGTGCGATGTCGCGGCCGGACCGTGACATCAGGCGCTCGAGCGCCGCATCCCCTTCGGCGGTGCGTCCAACGGCGGCGTAGATCATCGCCAGGCCCTTATCCCGTTCCGGTCCCTCCGGCCACTCCCGGGCGACTTCAAGCGCGTCATCGAACCGCTCCTGCAGGATGAAGATCGCTCCGACACCGAACCTGGCTCCCGAAACCGGATTCAGGTCCAACGCCCGTCGGTATTCGACCAACGCTTCGTCGAAACGCCCGGCGGCGCTCAGCAAATACCCAAAGTTCGAGTGCCCAATGGAAGACAGCGGGTCCAGTTCGACTGCTCGTTGATCGTATTCGATCGCCAGGTCGATCCTGCCGTAAGTTGCGTGGTGACCAGCGAGGCCTCCCAGCACCAGCGGGTGGTTCGGGTCGAGTGCCGAAGCCTGGTCAACGTGGTCGATCGCGCGCTCGCGGTCACCGTTGTTCCAGTAATATTGCGCCACTCGAACCTGGACCTCGGCCAGTTCGGGCGCATGCTCGAGCGCCTGCTCCGCGGCCTGCCGCCACGCTTCACGGTTCGCCTTCGTATCCGCACCCTCTTCGAGAACCCTGACCAGGAAGGTTCCGGCGAGGCCCGCCCACGCCCGTCCGTAGGTCGGATCGATGTCGAGCGCACGGCGGAAGTTGGCCGCGGCTCTTTCGGAGTCGCCCGTGCCGCGGCGGTCGTGAAAGAAGCGCCCCTGGAGGTAGGACTCGTAGGCTTCGGGATTCTCGGGCGCGCCGGTCTGCGCCGCCGTGTCGTCCGACAACTCGACCCTTAGCGCCTGCGCCACCGCGGCCGCGATTTCCGTTTGTACGGCGAGCAGGTCGCCTGTCTCGTGATCATAAACTTCCGACCAGAGATGCGCGCTCGTCGCCGCATCGATGAGCTGAGTCGTGATGCGGAGGCGATCGTCGGAGCGCCGGACGCTGCCCTCGAGCACGTAAGCGACATTGAGCTTTTCCGCAATCGTCCGGATGTCCGCCTCCTTGCCCTTGAAGGCGAACGACGAAGTGCGGGCAATCACATGCAGGTCCGGCGATTGCGCCAGGCGGTTCAGAATTTCTTCCGAAATACCGTCGGCGAAGTATCCCTGGTCCTGCGCCTGGCTCATATCGGTAAACGGCAACACGGCGATCGACTTCGCGCGCGCCGGGCGACGGAAGTCGACGGGTGCGTCGGAGCGCAGTGCCCACCAGGCTGTCGCCGCTGCGACCAGGACGACGACAGCGGACACGACGGGCCAGCGTTGCCGCTCTGAGGAAGGCGGAAGTTCCGGCAACTCGATGCTGCTGTCAGCGGAATTGGCCGGAACGCTAACCGCGGCTTCAAAAATATAGCCGCGACGCGGCACGGTGCGGATCATTTTTCGCGACTTGTCGCCGATCGCTCGCCGGACGTCGATCAGGCACTGCGTCAGGGACCCGTCCGTGACCACGGTATTCCCCCAGATGGCGTTCAGCAGTTCGTCTTTCGTGACGAGTCGGCCGTGCTGTTCGACCAGGTAGCGGAGGACGTCGAAGGACTGGCGCCGCAGGCCGACCTCCGCATCGCCTTTCAGCAATGCGCCCCGATCGACGTCGAGCGTGAACTCGCCGAAGCCGTATTGGCGATGATTGTTGTTCGTCGTCCCCACCGA
>JBOHZD010000177.1:0-3323 GCA_050738315.1 Woeseiaceae bacterium | reverse complement strand
GAGCAAATCGACCGCTGGTTGAAGGAACGAAAACCCCCGGAAGAAATTATCGCGGAAGACGAAGCCGACGACCCGGCAGAACCGGAACCGGAACAGCCGGACCCCGAAAACTAGTGCACCTAGCGTCGCTTGCCCGGACCTTGGCTGTACGCCGGGGCCGCCTCCTGGCGGCCGACCCCGGCCATCAGCGGTTCCAGAAGGTGCAGCAGCCGTTCCAGGGCACCGCGGTTGTTCAAAACGATATTGCGGCCGGATTCCCCGAGGGCTTCTGCTCTTGCCTCGTCCTCGAGGAGTTCGATGACGGCCTGCGCGAGGCCGGACTCGTCTTCGACCCGGATCAGCGCGCCGACCCGGACAAACATGTCCGCGATTTCCTGGGTATTGAAGAGGTGCGGGCCGGCGATTACGGGCAACCCGAGCGCCGCCGGTTCGAGCAGATTGTGGCCGCCGATCGGCACCAGCGAACCGCCGACAAACGCGACGTCGGACGCGGAATAAAACAGCGGCACTTCGCCCATGGTATCGCCGAGGAAGACACCGATAGGCCCCGGCACCGGCACCTCGTCGGTCCGTGACACAAACTGAAGCTCCTGTTTCTGCAGAAGCTGGCGCACCGTGTCGAATCGTTCCGGATGGCGCGGCACGAGAACCAGTAAGGCGTCGGGGAAGCGCTGACGAATTTTCTGATGCGCTTCGAGTACCAGCTCCTCCTCCCTGTTGTGGGTACTGGCAGCGATCCACACGTTGCGGTTGCCGAAATACATCTGCCGGAATGCTTTTCCGCGGTCTGCCAGGGCCGCTTCGACCTCGATATCGAACTTGATATTGCCGGTGACCCGGGTGCGTTCGGGCCGTGCGCCGAGCGATCTGAAACGCTCGGCATCCACTTCGCTCTGGGCGGCAATCACGATGCCGTGAGACAGAGTCTCCCGAAACAGCGGCAAAAGCTTCTGATAATTCTTGACCGACTTCGGCGAGATTCTGGCACTCACCAGCACCAGCGGAATTTTCCGCGCGCCACAGGCGTGATACAGATTGGGCCAAATCTCCGTTTCCATGATCAGCGCGAGCAGGGGTTGGGTGGCATCGAAGAAATTGTTGACCGCACTCGGCGTCTCGAACGGGATGTAGCAGTGCCTGACGGTGTCCCCGAACACGCTTTCGACTCGAGCTGCACCGGTCGGAGTCACCGTAGTGATGAGGATCGGCCGCTCCGGGAAACGCCTGCCCAGGGCCCGTACCAGCGGTATCGTCGCCTGGACTTCACCGACTGACACGGCATGGATCCAGATGCTGCCGCACTGGATGTCGGGAAAGCCGAAGCCGAACCGTTGACTGAAGCGGTCCCAGTAAGCGCGGTTGACGAGACCGCGAAAAAACCAGTAGAGCGCATAAACCGGCAACAGCAGATAAGTGAGTATTGCGTAGAGAACCCGAATCAAGGCACGTCCGCGATCGTTACCGGACCCGGCCCATGGTCAACGTCCGAGTTTCTCGATGATGCTGCTTGAGGAATAGCCGTCACGAAAGGCAAGCACACGGACCTCACCGCCTCTTGCCAGCACTTCTTTTGCGCCTGCGATTTCGTCCGGCCGATAATCGCCGCCTTTGACCAGGATGTCGGGCCGCACGGCCTGGATCAGCCTGGCCGGCGTGTCCTCGGTAAACGGCACCACCCAATCGACCGCGGCGAGTCCCGCAAGAACCGCCATGCGGTCCGGCAGCATGTTGACAGGTCGGGTCTCGCCCTTCAGGCGGCGGACGGACGCATCGTCATTGACCGCGACAATGAGCCGGTCGCCGAGACTCTTCGCCTCTTCCAGGTACGCGACGTGTCCGGCGTGCAATACGTCGAAGCAGCCATTCGTCATGACGATCTTTTCGCCCTGGTGTCTCGCCTCGACCATCATTGCCAGCAGTTCTGTTTCGGACACCAGTCCGCGGCCGCCCTGTCCTCGTTGATGCAGCGCGACCTGGAGTTCCCATGGAGTGACGCTCGCCGCACCGATCTTGCGTACGACCAGGCCGGCAGCAAGATTCGACAGGCCCGCTGCGGACTGGAGTTCGGCACCGCTTGCAAGCGCGGCGGCAAGCGTCGCGATCACCGTGTCGCCCGCGCCGGTCACGTCATAGACCTCCCGCGCGTGAGTCGAAAGAAAGACCGGATCCTCATCTGCCGCAACCAGCAGCATTCCTTTCTCGCTGCGGGTCACCAGCAGGGCATCGAGTTCGAGGCGATCCAGCATCCGCCGTGCCCGCAGGACGAGGTCCTCGTCCGAGGTCGCGCAGCCGGCCACGGCTTCGAACTCGGTCTGGTTCGGCGTAATGAGCGACGCACGACGGTAGCGTTCGAAGTCCGCGCCTTTCGGATCGACCAGGACCGCGACACCGGCCTCCCGGCAAACTTGAATCATGTCCGCAACATCGGCGAGCGCCCCCTTGCCATAGTCCGACAACACCACGGCGTCGACACCCTGCAGTGCTTCCCTGAGCGGCACGGTCAGCGAAGTGCCGGCGATCTCCACCGCGGGTTCTTCGCGATCCAGCCGAATCAACTGCTGTCCGCGGCTCTGGACCCGGGTCTTCGTGATCGTCGGCCAGTCACCGGACTCGGTGAAACGGCAATCGATGCCATGCAGTTCCAGTATTGATCTGAGAATGTCTGCCTCGAGATCCCTGCCGACGACGCCGAGCAGCGTTGTCTGCACGCCGAGTGCTGCCAGGTTGACGGCTACGTTTGCGGCACCGCCGGGACGGTCGTCGCTCGTTCTGACGTGGACAACGGGAACCGGGGCTTCGGGGGAGATGCGACTCGTGCCGCCGAACAGGTAACGGTCCAGCATGACGTCGCCCGCGACCAGAACCCTGGCCGCGGAAAAATCAGGTATGGTGAGTGTCACAGGCGGATATTACTACAGGCGGGGCTTGGCTCACGGTTCGAAACTCGGCCATCACCTGGCAACCCTTTCGCAAGCCCCTCGGCATCGCAGACCGTAACCGCAGTCATCAGGGTGCTGACGTCGTTGGCAGACGGAGACTTGCCTGGGGAGAGCTTTTCAGGATCGCCGTAAATACGTCCCTGTAGGCTTCGGGCTCGACATCCCTGTCTCGCACGATCCTGAAAAGCCATCCCCAGCCAAGGCGGTGCTCCGATCGTCGTCGGTGTTCCCGACACTCCCATCACCCGGATCGGTTGGTGTGGGTTGACACCAATAAGGTGCGACCCCTGGCAGCGCCCCTGCTACAACCAGCACGCGTGACAGAAGCGTCAGGAGACCCACGACGATCGGGCGGAGGCTTGCCTGGGGAGAGCTTTTCAGGAT
>JBOHZD010000176.1:0-12388 GCA_050738315.1 Woeseiaceae bacterium | reverse complement strand
CCGCGAGTAACGCAGCGATAAAGGCACCATGAGCGGTTTGATACCTCAGCACTTTATTGACGATCTGATCGCGCGGGCCGATATCGTCGAAGTGCTGGGGACCCGCATTCCGTTGAAAAAAGCCGGTCGTGAGTACAAGGCCGTGTGCCCTTTTCACGGCGAGAAAACACCTTCCTTCACCGTCAGTCCGGCCAAAGGCTTTTATCACTGTTTCGGTTGCGGCGCGCATGGCACGGCGCTCGGCTTTCTCATGGAATACGATCACCTGAGTTTTCCCGACGCCGTCGAGAGCCTGGCGCATATCCTGGGCGTCCAGGTGCCGCGCGACGAGACGGAGCGCCCTGCTCGCCGTCACGACGAACTTCTCGAATTGATGACTCAGGCCGAACGGTACTTTCAGGCACAGCTCAAGCAGCATGAGGCGGCCGTGGATTACCTGAAAGCAAGGCGCATCGACGGCGCGACCGCAAAGCGATTCGGCCTGGGCTTCGCGCCGGAGGGATGGAGCCGGCTCCTCGACAAATTCGGCACGTCCCGGGAAGCCATCGACCGCCTGCTCGCCGCCGGTCTGATCATCCGCAAGGACACCGGCAGCCACTACGACCGCTTCCGCGACCGCCTGATGTTCCCCATTCATGATACCCGCGGCCGCACGATCGGCTTCGGCGGACGAGTCCTGAGGAACGAGGAGCCGAAGTATCTCAACTCGCCGGAAACGGTGTTGTTTCACAAAGGCTCGGAACTGTACGGTCTGTTCGAAGCGCAGCAGGCGCTGCGGAACATCGAACGGCTGGTTGTCGTCGAGGGTTACATGGACGTAATCGGTCTCGCGCGTCACGGCATCGACTTCGCCGTTGCGACGCTCGGTACCGCGACCACTGAAGATCACCTGAAACGTCTGTTTCGAGTGAGTGACGACATTCTGTTCTGCTTCGACGGCGACCGCGCGGGACGTGCGGCTGCCTGGCGTGCGCTGGAAACCGCACTCCCCCTGGTTCGTGAAGGCCGCCAGATCCGCTTCGTATTCCTGCCGGAAGACCAGGATCCCGATTCGTTCGTGCAGGACCAGGGTGCACAGGGATTCGAAGACGCGCTCGAGCGCGGCACCGTACTGTCGGAATTCCTCGTCGACGAGCTTGCGGCGCAGGTCGACATGGGGTCAGTCGACGGCCGCGCTCGTATGGCGGAGCTCGCGCGCCCGCTCGTGACGCGCATCCCGCCTGGCGTATACCGGGAACTGTTGTTGTCACGGCTGGCCGAAGACGTGGGGCTGCCGGCTGCGAAGCTTGACGGCATCCTGTGCCGCGACCGCGAACAGGCGGATGCAAGACAGCGACTTTCCGGGCCGCGCCGGGCCTCCCTGACCGGGTCCGGCCAACCCTCGGTCGTGCGGCGCGCGATCACGTTGCTTCTGCACCATCCGGAGGCAGCCGCACGCCTGGACGTCGAGCGACTCGTCGGCGTCCACCGCCCCGGGACCGACCTGCTGCGCGACCTCATTGAAACCGTGCAGTCGGAGCCCGATATCACCATGGCAGGGCTCCTGGAGCGCTGGCGTCATCACGCCGAGGGCCGCCACCTGGGCAAACTGGCCGCCGTCGAAATGCCGCCGCCGGAAGATTTCGACCCGGCCGCCGAACTGGCCGACTGCCTGCAGCAGCTCGCCCTCGCCGGTGCTCGCGACCGGATTCAATTTTTGATTGAGAAAGAAAGACTTGGCTCCGCGTCCGAGGACGAACGCGCGGAATTGAAGGCGCTGGTCGGTGGACCGGCCCGGGCCCGATTTTGAGGGATAATTCTGGATCAGGCGGGGTCAAAAGCGTATAGTTGGTCGTTTGCATTTTTTACTTGGAGACCGTTTCTCTTGAGCGATAAACGCGCAAAATTGAGTGGTAACAAACAGACTCAGCAGCTGAAGGATCTGATCGCCCGCGGCAAGGAACAGGGCTACCTGACCTATGCGGAGGTCAACGATCACCTGCCGAGCGGCATCGTCGATCCGGAACAGATCGAAGACATCGTCAACATGATCAACGACATGGGCATCACCGTGCACGAGAAAGCGCCGGACGCCGAATCGTTGCTGTTGTCGGACGCGGCTGTTTCGAACGATGACGATGATGCCGCTGAGGAAGCGGAAGCAGCGCTCGCAAGCGTCGACGCCGAGTTTGGTCGTACCACCGACCCGGTGCGCATGTACATGCGTGAAATGGGCACCGTGGAATTGCTGACGCGTCAGGGCGAGATCGAAATCGCGAAGCGCATCGAAGACGGCCTGAACCAGGTCAAGTACCACATGGCGCACTTCCCACCGACCCTGGAGCGCATGCTCGAGGTTTACGACTCCGTGGTGGCGGGTGAAACCCGCATGCAGGACTTCGTGGTGGGCTTTTTCGATCCGAACGCTCCGGATGAAATCAAGTCACCGGTCACCAAATCGGATAGTGACGACGCTGCCGACACCGAGGAGGAAGTCGTCGACACGGGACCCGATCCGGCTGAAGTCGCGGCAAGGATCAGGAACATCCGCCGTCTGTACAAGCGCGCGCTGACGTCGCTCGAGAAGCACGGAAGCCGGGACAAGAAAACTGCGAAAGTACGCGCAGAGCTGGCCGACCAGGTCATGGAACTGAAACTTGCGCCGAAACTGACCGATGCCCTGGTCAAGAACCTGCGCGCTTCGGTGTCCGTAGTGCGCACACAGGAACGGCAGGTCATGCAGATTTGCGTCCGCGACGCAGGCATGCCGAAGAGGGATTTCCTGGCAAGCTTTCCGAAAAGCGAAACGGACCTCAACTGGATCGAAAAACACATCCGCGCGAAGCGCAAGCACTCCTCGACGCTGGCTCGCTTGAAGGACGATGTCCTGCGCGCGCAGCGGAAGTTGCTGGCCGTCGAAACCCTGACGAATCTCAAGATCGCCGAGATCAAGGAGATCAACCGCCAGATGTCGATCGGCGAGGCCAAGGCGCGGCGCGCCAAGAAGGAGATGGTCGAAGCCAACCTGCGTCTCGTGATTTCGATCGCCAAGAAGTACACCAATCGCGGTCTGCAATTCCTGGATCTCATCCAGGAAGGCAATATCGGCTTGATGAAAGCGGTCGACAAATTCGAGTACCGGCGAGGTTACAAGTTTTCGACTTACGCCACCTGGTGGATTCGCCAGGCGATCACGCGCTCCATTGCGGATCAGGCACGCACCATTCGCATCCCGGTGCACATGATCGAAACGATCAACAAGCTCAACCGCATTTCCCGCCAGATGCTGCAGGAGATGGGTCGCGAGCCGATGCCCGACGAACTGGCCGAGCGCATGGAAATGCCCGAGGACAAGGTCCGCAAGGTGCTGAAGATCGCGAAGGAGCCGATTTCGATGGAAACACCGATCGGCGACGACGAGGATTCGCATCTGGGCGATTTCATCGAGGACCAGACCGTGCATTCGCCGGTCGAATCAGCCACGTCCGAAGGGCTGAAGGAAACCACGCACTCGGTCCTCGCCGGGCTGACGCCGCGGGAAGCGAAGGTGCTGCGCATGCGTTTCGGGATCGACATGAACACCGATCACACGCTGGAAGAAGTCGGCAAGCAGTTCGACGTCACGCGCGAACGGATCCGGCAGATCGAGGCGAAGGCGCTCAGAAAACTCAGGCATCCAACCCGTTCGGATCAGCTTCGCAGCTTCCTGATCGAGGATTGATCGCGCGACGGATTGGCAGTCGCCCCGGCTCGGCCTGATGGCCGACCGAGGGCGGCGTCCGGGTAGTGTATTTCCTTATGGCAGTTAGAGCAGACAAGTATGCACTCGCTACCTCGGCCAGAATAGCCGACCACTTTCTGTTCGATAGAGATCTTGAATCGAGCTGGAATTCCTTCAGTTTGGATGAGGGTGGTGGAACTCCAGTGCGGAGTAGTTACGATCATAGCCACATTTCTCACATTGCATACCCTTTAGCATTACAACAGCCAGCTTGCGTTCTCGGCCGCGTCGTTGCTGCGCAAGATATGACTGATAACGATTGTTGTTGTGCCCGTTTTTGCACTGTCGTGACCAAAACTTCGCTTGTCGGCCGGTCAAAGTGGACTTGCATACGATGCAATGGTTCACCAGTCCATTGTGCCAACCGTGGACCTGGCATGTGAGTGGCATTCTGATGCCATTGAGTGAGTTTTCTGGTATCGCTAAGCCGCACAGAAATCGGTTACAATGCTGCGGCGTATTTTGGGCCTGTAGCTCAGTCGGTTAGAGCAGGGGACTCATCAAAAACGGTGCGTTTGTATCGAAAGGTACAAAATGAACGGGATGAATTCAGGGAAACCTTAACAGTCAGGCTGATGGCAACCCTGAGCCAAGCTGGCGGTACACCGCCGGAAGGTGCAGAGACTACCTGAGAACTTGAGCGTTCTTGATAACAGGCTAGAGCGTCCCGCCCCTAACAACGAAAGTTGAGGGTGATGAGATAGTCCGCTCCATTCAGAAATGAATGGCTAAAGTGAATCCCTTGGTCGTAGGTTCGAGTCCTACCGGGCCCACCATTACCCCTTACACGCCGGAAAAATCCACGTCCGCGAACACCATCGACGGCGCCAGGATGGTGGCATAGGGATACGGGTCGTTGCCAAGTGCTTCCAGCCTCGAAAAGAGTCTCCTCAGATTGCCGGTCACGTTCATTTCCCCGATCGGCCGTCCGATGGCGCCATTCTCGATCATGTGTCCGCGCAGCCCGAGCGAAAAATCGCCCGTCGTGCTGTCGGCATTGCCGCCCAGCCAGGAGGTCACATAAATGCCCTCGCCCGTATCGCTGACAAGTTCGTCGAGCGTCTGCTGCCCCGCCGCGATACGCACGTTGGACGGGGTGCCGGTGGTCGGCTGCATTTCGGCCTTGCGTCCGTAATACGTGTCGACGTAAATATTTTCGATCACGCCCTCCGTGACGATCGGAAGGACTTTCGCAGCAATTCCCTCCTGGTCGTAGAGACGTGAGGCCAGTCCGCGCACGATCAGCGGATCGTCGAAAATGCTGAGCTTGTCGCTGAATGCTTTCTTGCCGATAAGCGGCGCCCAGAACGATCGTCCCTGCTGCACGCTTGCCGCATACGCCGCGCGCAACAGCCGGTCAATGAGCGACGCCACAGCACGCGAATCGACCAGCATGGTCGTCTTGCCCGTCGGGCCTTTCTCGGAATCGAGGCGAACGAGTGCCCGCTCGAGGGCGGTGCCCGCTATGCTTTTTGCGGTGGGCAGGTCCACGATGTGCGTGCCGCCGGCGTAATAGCCGTCGGAGGCGCGGCGATCCCCGCGATCCTTGAGCGTCACGCTCGAACCCAGCCAGCAATACGTGGCCTGCTGCGAACCGTTGAAGCCGTTGCTGCTTGCCGCAACCGACGTTACGGTGCCGTCGTAAATGCCGGCGGTCGCGGAAATCACGCGCTCATGCGTGCGCGCGGCGGCGTCGAGCGCGACACACCATTCGAGGCGTCGGTCACGATCGAGCAGTCCTACCGCGCCGTCCACCAGCTCCAGGTCCAGCGCCTGCCGACCCTCGTAAAGTTTCGACGGCGTAATCTGGCGATACGGGTCCGCTTCGAGCGCGCGTGTGATTGCCACTGCTTCGCGCAGAAAACCTCTCAGCCGTTCCGGATTGAGATCGGTCGTCTGATGACTCGAATAACGGCCGTTGACGTACAATTCCACGGACAGATTCCGCGAGGTCGCGTCCTGCACTTTCTCCAGCGCCCCGTCGCGGTAGCTGAACTCGACGTCGCGGCTTTGCAGAGCGGTTGCGAAGACGTCGTCGGCCCCTGCTTCAAGGGACAAGTCGATCGCCTCGGCCGCGCGCGCTTCGAGTTCAGGCAGCATTTTCGCCTCCGACGGTCATGTTGGATACCAGCACTGTCGGGATGCCCTGCGAGACCGGCACCTGTTGTCCGTTCTTGCCGCAGGTCCAGCCGCCGGTATCGAGCTTCGCGTCGTTCGCCACCATGGTGATCCGTTTCAGCGATTCCGGCCCGTTGCCGATGATATTGACGTCCTTGATCGGCGCCGTGACTTTGCCTTTCTCGACCAGCCAGCCGTTCTTGACGTAAAACGTATAATCGCCGGCGCCAATCTGGACCTGGCCGTTCGTGTACGTCTCCGCAATGATGCCGTGATCGACCGCAGCCACGATTTCGTCTTTCGTGTGCGGCCCGGCTTCCATGAACGTGCAGGTCATGCGCGGCATCGGCGCAAACCGGTAGGACTCGCGGCGCCCCGAGCCGGTTGCCGGTACCTTGTATTGCGCCGCGCTGATCCTGTCGTGCAGGTACGATCTCAGGATACCTTTCTCGACCATCACGGTGCGGCCGCTCACATGGCCTTCGTCGTCGTAATTCAACGCACCGCGCTCGCCGGGAATCGTGGCCTGGTCCACCACCGTGACGAACGGCTCGGCGACTTGTCTGCCGATCATGTCGGAATAGATGCTGGTCCCCTTACGGTTGAAATCGGCTTCCATGCCGTGGCCGATCGCCTCGTGCAGGAGTATGCCGCTGGCGCCCGCCGCCAGAATCACCGGCATTTCTCCGGCCGGCGGGCGTACGGAGTCGAACAGGATCAGCGTGCGATCCACGGCTTCGTGGACCATGCGATCGACCCGTTCGTCCGTGTACCAGGAAAGCCCTTCTCGCGCTGCGACATTCGAGAACCCGCTCTGCGTCTCCTCACCGCGTATCGCGGTCACCTGTGCGCTGAGCCGGGCCATCGGCCGATGGTCGGTCACAAGGTGTCCGTCCAGGGTCGCAATCATGACGCGATCGTCGACATCCACCCAGTAGACCGAGACTTTTTCGACCGATGGATCGGCGCTACGGGCCTGACGATCGACGCGCTGGAGTATCGGGAGCTTCTGCTCGACTCCGACGTCGGCCCATGGGACCTCGATCCGGTACAGGGTGCCGCTCTGCTTCGGACTGAAAGCTTGCGGCGGCACGACCTGGCTGCCCTTGGCGACGGCCGCCGCCGTCTGCGCGGCCGCCAGCATCGACGCCAAAGTCAGGTCCTCGGTAAACGCATAACCCGTCTGCTCGCCGATCACGACGCGAAGCCCTACGCCCTGCAGAATCTCCGAATTCGCGCGGCTGACGATGCCGTCTTCCATGCCGAGAAAATTGACGCGCTGGTGCTGGAAATACAGGTCCGCCGTGTCGGCGCCATGCGCGGTCAGCTCCGCCATCACGCGCGAGATCACGGGCTCGTCAACCCCGAACCACAGCAGGAACGGATTTGCGGGCGTCGGCTCGGCAACGCGGGTCGCCGGATTGATACCGCAACCGGCCAGAAACGCCGGCAAGGTCAACACGGCGCTGCCGGCCGCCATGCCACGCAGAAAAGTTCTTCGCTCGATTTCCATCAATCCCCCTGTCTCTCGATGCGCACTGGTCCGGTGCCGGTATCCGGATTAAACAGCAGATACCTCAAGTTCGGAAACCGTTGCAACCTCAAAAACCGATGAGCGTCACAGAATGATCGTCAATGGTTCATCCGCGCCGCCGCCGCTGCCAGTATTGCAACAGGATAAAGCCGAACAACATGCCGCCCAGGTGTGCGAAGTTGGCGATGCCGGGCGCGAGACCGCTGACCCCCAGATACAGTTCCAGCAGGCCATATATGAGCACGAAGTACTTGGCTTTCATCGGAATCGGCGGAAACAGCAGCATCACGGTGTTGTTCGGAAACGCCATGGCATACGCGAGCAGTATGCCGAACACGCCGCCGGAAGCGCCGATGGTCGGATAAATGTCACCGTGCATGGCAGCGACGATCAACTGCACGATGCCGGCGCCCACCACGCAGGTCAGAAAATAAATGAGAAATCGCTGTGGGCCCATGATCCGTTCGAGATCGCGGCCGAACATCCAGAGACCGAACATGTTGAAGAAAATATGCGCCAGATCGCCGTGCAGAAAGCCGTAACTGAGCAGCTGCCAGGGCCGGAATTCCGGGTACGGGGCCGGAGAACCGAGCGGCCAGAGCGCAAAATGGATGACGAGGAATTCCGGCCTCAGCTGTTGCAGGGCGAATATGAGTCCGTTGGCGACCAGCAAGGCAAAAATGACCGTCGGTATCGCACTGGTGTCGACTGGCCGCCGTTGATAAGAATACTGATTCAAAACCGCTTTAATCCTACGCTGTAGCTCGACCGACCCCGCAGCCCCGCTTGCTGACTTCTGGGCAAAGTGACGAAATGCACTGATGTGACGGCCGTCATCCCCGCGGCAGCGGGAATTCAGAGACAGTGACCCTACACGGAATCAGGGTGAAATTACCAGCCGCCGCCGCCACCACCGCCACCGGAAAACCCGCCGCCGCCGGAGGACGATCCCGGGGCGGTCACGGACGAGCTGATCGCGGAACCGAGGCTGCTGGTCAAGCCGGCAGTCGCGGCGCTGAAATTGTGGCTGTTCCAGGAGCCGGTGTACCAGACAGGATGATAAGGAGTGCCGCGCGCGCGCTGCAAATCGGCGAAGACCGCGGCAAAACGCTCCGTCCATTGTTGGTCGACGCCGAGTGCGAGGGCAAATGGTAAGTAGCGCTCGAACAGTTCCGGGGACTTTTGCGGTGGATTCTTGAGGTTCAGCTCGTCTTTTTCCGCGATTTCCAGATAGTCCCGGAAGCCGGCTGCCTGGTCCAGCACCTTGCGTCCGATCCCGGTCGGTCGCTTCATCAGAATGGCGAAGACGACGATGACAATGGCCATCGCGATCAGCACGCCGATGACCACAGGCGTCGCACCGCCGCCGGCATTCAGCGCAATCACTGCCGTCGCCACGGCCACCAGGAGCGCCGGCAGATTCATCCCTCCGTTCGTTCTGAAATAACGATTCGCGTAATCGCGTTTCAGAGACGCCCGGTGACCGGCACGAGCAGCGCCGAGCACCTCATGGTTTTCGTTTTCGAGCGCGATCGAATTGCCGTCCCGGAACAGGGCTTCCAGAAGCTCCTTCTCGCCGGGAGCGAGCTGCGGCGGGCTCCCGCCGGCAGCGGCGCGCTCGAGGGTGTGCAAGTCCCCGACCTTTTTGATGCGGAGGTAGCCTTTGACGGCCAGATTGACGACCGCTGCCGTCATCGCCTTGTGGTCGTAACTCATTTTCTCGATGTAACGCAGCGATGCCGGCGAAAAGCCGTCGGGCGGTTCGTAGCGCGTCACCACGAGCCCCTCTTCCGGGTCGCGCCCGTGTTTCCGCCACATCGGGACGTAGTAAGCAAAGACGAGCAGCAAGCCGCCGGAGGCGACAAGAAGATTGGCATTGTCGGCCAACAGCCAGCCCGCCTCCTGCATCGCTCCCGGCGCCTCGACATAGCTTTTGGGCCAGGTGACGACAATCGTCAGGCCTTCATGCAAGCCGAGCGGCGCGAGCGTTTCGAACTGTGCCCGTCCGGCCTTGTCCACGCTCGCCGCGTAGGCATCACCCTTGTCACCGAAGCCGCCGGTATAGGCCTCCACACCGATCGCTTCGGCCGGCAGTTCGAAGTCGAACGAAACGGTGGCGGATGCGCGGTCGATCGGAAAAACCCAGCCGAGGCCGGTGACGTTCCAGTAAAGCTCGACCCCCGATTCGAAGAACCCGAGCATGCGACCCGCGTCGTATCGCCAGGTATAAGTGTATTCGCCCGGGTCGAGAAAGCGCTCCGCGGAGCCGAAATAGGCCCGTACGCCGTTCTTTCTGTCCTCGGTGTGAAAATCCTCGGTGCGGCCGTCGCGCAGCACCGATCGCGGCTCGTAGTCGACGATAACGTCATTGCCCAGCCGGTCCTCGTAGCGCGTCGGATAATCGCGATAGATGCCGCGCCGGATATTGATCCCCTCGGCACGGACCCTGATCGTTTCGGTGATCTCGATCCAGCCGTCTTTCCGGATCAGGATGTCGCTGTGATAGTCGAGAATGCGCTCGTCGGCCGATGCCAGTGCCGGCAGCAACAGCAGCCAGATCAGTGTGGCGGCTTTCATTCGACTCGCCCGAGTTTGACCAGCGGCACGGCAGCGACATCGTCAGATGCCTTCTGGAAAAAGCTGCGGGCGGTGAAGCCGAACCACGAGGCTACGAAGTTGTTCGGCACGGTTTCGATTCTGGTATTGAACTCACGTACCGAACCGTTGTAATAGCGGCGGGCAAACTGCAGATAATCTTCGGCCTCGACCAGTTCCTTTTGCAGTTCGAGGAAGTTCTCGTTGGCTTTGAGATCGGGATACCTTTCGGCAAGGGCCAGCAGGCGCCCGACACCGCTGCTCAGCTCTTCTTCTGCTTTGCCCCGTTCGGCAACACCGGTCGCGCGCATCGCTTCCGCGCGCAGCGTTGTGATCGCTTCTATCGTCGCGCGTTCGTATTTTGCATACTGATCCACCGCCTTGACCAGTTGCGGAATCAGGTCGTGACGCCGTTGCAACTGAACATCGATGTCGCTCCAGGCACCCTCGACTCGATTCCGGTCGCGCACCAGCCTGTTGTAGAGCACCGCAACAGCCGCGCCAAGGGCCAGCAGTACTCCGATAACCCAGACCATCGTCGCGTCGATCAGCCCGCGGCCGGCTGCAACGTCACCGTGTCACCGAGTGCCACGGAACCGCCCGCCAGGACGGTGCAACTCACGCCGCCGCGCCAGTCCGGGGTCAACGCATTCGTCAAGCCGGGGCATTGTTCGTCCATGCGCGGACAGGGATCGACTTCGCCGGTTATGAGCAGCCGTACGCTGCCGATCTCGAGCACGCCGCCGATCGTGTTCGGCAGCTCGATCTCCTCGACCAGGAGATTGGCGCGTCGGGTGGTCCAGGGAACCTCGCTGCCCAGGTCCCTGCAGGCATTGCGCCAGGCCGCAGCCGAAACGACCGTGACTTGCCGTTTGCCCGGTTTGCCGCGCGAATCCTTTGCGACACCGGTCGCGCTGCTGATCTCGGCGCGCTCGAGTGTTTCCATGGGCGCGCGTTTTTTTTCACGGCGCGCGATTCCAACCAGTTTACCCATCGGTTCCCCCGTTCCAGCGACGAGACGCGTTCAGGTCGCGGAATTGTACCGGGAAACGCTGCGGCTCAATACCAGAACGAGAAGTAGAGCTGGAATACGTCGGCGTCCAGGGAATAGAACGGTTCCTCGCCGACCACGGCGCCTGTGGTCAGGTCCCGGAATTCGTGATAGTCGACTTGCAGAAAGTCGACGGAAAAATTGATCGTACCCCGGTCGACGAAATGCCAGCCGTCGCTCAGGAATTCGTAACTCGCCGCCAGTTTCAGGGTCTGGCTGGTCAGCGGGCTCAGTTCCTTGTCCCGGCCGCGGAAGTTGGTGGCTTCGGAGCGGGAGAAAAGATCGCCGAAGAAATGGGCGCCGGTCTGGTCGTGCCAGCGATACTTGACGGTGTACGTCCACGGTCCGATCGGGTGTATGTATGAGAGCGAGGCCGTATGTGCATCGATGTCCCAGGTATCGGTGAAATACCGGTACTCGGCCTGCAGTGCAGCACGGTACGGCAGATAGTATTTGGTGGTCAGGCCAACGGCATTGGTCGTGCGTGTGTGCGGGTACAGTTCCGGTTCGAAGCTGTAACCGACCGGGCTGCCGGAATCGGCGTAGCGCACCGAGCGGTACGGATTGTTCAGAAAACCTTCGTCGGTGATCGTTTCCACGTTCAGCGTCGTGATCAGGTCGCGCGTCAGGATTTGCGTCAGGCCGATGCCATAGTGCTGCCGGGTGTTATTGCGTGTGAACGATTCGTCGTCGGAACGGCCGACGACGTCGTCGCCCAGGGCATAGCTCATGGTCAGGGTCGTCAGGTCGCCGAACATGTCCTGGCTGACCGAAAAGTTGTAGGTCGTCGCGTCGAAATCGCTTTCCGTGCTGCTCGTGTATCCCAGGGACATCGTCGTGCCGCCGCGCAGGTAGTCCATGCCGAAAGAATACTGTTCGCGCTCCTCGCTGTACGGACTCGCGGTGGTCATGACGTCGATCGACGCGGAACTCACCATGTCGACGTAATAGTTGCCGACCAGCGACACGTTCCTGGCGACCTGCTTGCGGACCAGGACGGAAGGCCCGTCGATCTGCACCCCGCCGCCGTCGTACAAATGGTACAGAACGTCTGCGCGATCTTCCGGCAGCACTCCCGGCATGCTCACTCCGCTCGCGGCGAGGAGCACGCAGCCGGACAAGAATCGAATGCGGGATTTCACGGTGCGACCGCTCAGTTGCAGCCGCAGCCGCCGCCGGCCGCACCTTCGCCGCCGCGCGCGCCTTCCCGCGCCTCGAACACGTGCTGGAGGTAGGCGCTGGACACCGGGTCGGGGTTGATGGACATGATGCGATCCGCGAGGTGGTCGCGCTCGTAGGGCTTGACCCACGGTTCCACGCTGCCGCAGGC
>JBOHZD010000175.1:0-9289 GCA_050738315.1 Woeseiaceae bacterium | reverse complement strand
TCTCCAGCGCACTTCATGAACCGCCGTATACGGAACCGTACGTACGGTGGTGTGGGAGGACGGCGGGGGTAACCCCGCCTCCTACCCTATTCCTGAGTCAGACCATAACCGAATGCAAACAACGGATCGTATGCGGAGTCGCCGTTTATTGACCGCGGACTGGACCGGCGACTTTGGCCACGAATAGGAGAGCTTCCCACTGAAATCGAAACGCGGGTTTCCTTGCGCGTTGCCGATCAGTACATCCGCAATACCGGCACCCTCCGAACCGGGTAACCAGGCCGCTACGAAGGCGTCGCTTGAATCGAGTTCCGGTTTCACCCAGAGAGGCCGTCCCGAGATGAAGAGACTGACCACAGGGATGTCGTCGTCACGCAGTCGTTGCAACACAGCCATGTGATCGAAAGCTGCCGGCGTAAAATCGACGTTGCGGATGTCGCCCGCTGTTTCCGCGTACGGCTGTTCACCGAATACGACGACCGCGACATCGGGACGTTCGTCGTACGATCCGTCCACACTCAGTACGGCCGTACCACCCGCGACGCCAACGGCCTCCCGGATGCCATCCCAGATCGAATCGGCATTCGGGAAGTCTGCCCGACTGGTCCCGTCTCCCTGCCAGGACAAAGTCCAGCCTCCGCACTGCTGTGCAACGTTGTCCGCTGCTGTGCCCCACGACCAGCACCCGGGCGTTAGCGGCGAGCGGGAGTACGGGCCCGTTGTTTTTCAGTAGTACCAGTGACTTTCTCACCGCTTCCCTGGCCACTGCGCGGTGTTCCTGCGCGCCGAGCAATTCGAAACGCCCCGCAAGCGGCCGGGCGGACGGCTTCGGCCGCTCCATCATGCCGGCACGGAGTTTGACCCGGAGGATACGCCGCACCGCGTCATCCAGGCGCCCGCCCGGAATCTCTCCGCTTTTTGCGCTCGCGAGTGTATTGCCATACAGCTCGCGCCAGCTATCGGGCGCCATCAACATGTCGATACCGGCATTGATCGCCTGCGGGCAACTGACGTTGGTGCAACCTTCGACCTGGCCGTGGGCGTTCCAGTCGCCGACCACGAAGCCGTCAAAGCCCCAGCGCTCTTTCAAGATCCCGGTCAACAACGGCTTGAAGCCGTGCATTTTCTGTCCGTGCCAGCTGTTGAAGGACGCCATGACGGTCTCGACGCCGGCTTCAATGGCCGGCAGGTACCCGGCGGCGTGAATGCTTTGTAGCTCAGAGGGCGAAGACAGGTTGTTTCCCTGGTCGATGCCGTGCGCTGTCCCTCCATCCCCGACAAAATGCTTGGCCGTCGCAATGACGTGCTCGCCGCGCAGACGAGCGGGATCCTCGAGCGTTCCTTGCAATCCTTCGACGATGGCTGCCGCATACGAATGGACGACGGCGGGGTCCTCGGAATATCCCTCGTAAGTTCTGCCCCAGCGATCGTCCCGCACCACCGCGAGCGTAGGCGCGAATGTCCAGTCGAGACCGGTTACGGCCGTTTCGCGCGCCGTCACCTGGCCGATGCGGAGCATCAGGTCGGGATCGTGAGCCGCGCCCAGTCCGATATTGTGCGGAAAGAGCGTCGCGCCGACGACGTTGTTGTTGCCGTGTACGGCGTCGGTACCCCAGATGACGGGGATACCGGCTCCACCGTCCCGGCCATCCGCAGAAGCCTCGTAAAACGCGTCGGCCAGTTGCAGCCACTGCGATGGGCTCGCGCGGTCATCGCCGCCCGGCCCCGAATTGCCGCCATTCAGGACGGAACCCAGGTGGAAGCGCCGGACGTCCTCGGGCGTAACTGAACTGATGTCGGCCTGAATGATCTGGCCGACTTTCTCTTCGAGCGTCATTTCCGCAAGCAACACGGAGACGCGCTTTTCGAGTTCGGTGTCGACCGCTCGGCGCGTTTCCGGTTGCGGCCACGATGCGGGATCGAGCGGCGGCGGCGCTCCACTGTCAGTAGCCGCGCCTGCGGTTCCGGCAAGTACGGAGGTACAGAGGAAAGGCAGCAGGCTTTTCGGTTTCATCATGCCGGCAGAGATTGCCTGCATTTTTGCAGTGATGTCAATTTGTTGGCAATGGTCAGTCTATAGAGTCGCCAACTGCACATTGGTCAGTCGCGGACCGTAATAGGAGCGGGACTGTATCTTGCGTTCGATGTCCGCGATGATGTAATCACAGAAGTTCACGTCGGTCAGTGACTCCGCAACGCCAATGCCCCCGGCGCTGAACACGTTTATTTCCATCAGTTTGTCGCCGACGATGTCGAGGCCGACAAAATACATACCATCCTGCACCAGTTTCGGGCGCACCATATCCACGAGGCGCAGCGCGCGATCGTCCGGCTCCGCCCGCTCGCAGATGCCGCCCGCTTTGACATTGCTGCGGGCATCGCCTTCCCGGTTGACCCGGCGGAACGCCGCATACATCCCGTCCACCTGTAACGGATGGCCATTCATGACGATCAGGCGCATGTCACCGTTGCGCGCGTCCGGCAGATACTCCTGCACGATGGCATAGCCGTCACGGATGACCGCTTCGATCATCTGATTCACATTTGCCTCATCGCCGGGGCGCACAAGGAATACGTTCTGGCCGCCCGAGCCCTGTAACGGCTTGATTACGGCACTGCCGTCATGCGCGTCGATGAATACGCGAATGCGATCGGCGTCACGTGTAATACAGGTCGCAGGTCGCACCTGATCGGGAAAGTGCTGAAAGTAGGTCTTGTTGATTGCGTGTGCCAGATGGGCAGGATCATTGAGGACGATCACACCGCGTTCGACGGCCAGTTGACCGAACAGGATGCCGGAACTCTGCGCCCAGGGCCTGGTGTTTGCATCGTCCACCGGATCGTTTCTGAGCATCAGCACATCGAGATCGTCGATTGTTATACGTTCACGTACTGCGTGCTCCTGCTGCAATTCCTGCAAGAACGTTTCGTTGGATTTGTATTTCTTTTTCTGTGGTGCAAATGCGTCCGCATGAACGGATCCGTCAGGTTCATAGATGAAGTCCGCCACACCGAGCAGCCATACGTCATGACCGAGGTTACGCGCTGCGGTCGCCAGGCGCACCGTCGTGTATGCCGCGATCTCGGTGCCGACGTCGTTGACCACGAATGCGATTTTCATGCGACGAGCCTCTGGTACAGATTGTCGAGAGTATGCATGCCGCAATCGGCCAGGCGCTCCTGCGCCCTGGCGTTGTGCATGTAGGAGGGCACCAATGCCGGGGGGTTGAGCTGGCCGTTCTTGCACAGGGTCTTGATCGCCGGCAGCTGGGAAAGCGAGAACTTACCGGCGAAAAGGCGCTCGAACGGATGTCCTTCGCGCAGATACTCGAGCAAGTCTCTCAATCCTCTCAGGTACACGACGTCCTTGGTCAGGCCACCGCCGCGAAAGACGCGCGTGGCGATAATGAATGCAGCGCGATCGCGAAAGGCGTATTCTGAACGCAGCGCTTCGAATACGTCCCTGAAGTCCGCCCCGTCCGTCATCTGCCGCACGGCGACGACGCGTGCCGCCAGCGTGCGCAGCCGCAGCGGCGACAGGTTACCCGACAGATATTCCGACAGGACCCCCAACCCCTCCTGCAGTTCGTCGTAATGCGCGAGGCCAAATTGCAATTGCCGCAACGGCTGTTGGCCGCCGTTATACCAGGTGAGTATGTGTGTGCCGATTTCGTGATGCAGCAACGCGTCAACCCGATCGCGTGGAAAATGCGCGCGGTCGGACACGATAAGGCAGCCTTTCGACACCATCAGTCCCGCCGTAATGTCACGGCACGGACGCACGTCCGCCGAGAAATCCGCGCGCTGCCGCCGGTAATGAGTGAACTGCGCTTTCGCCGCCTGGATGAGATGAGCGGCCCCCACGCAATTCCTGTCGACACAGGTGCCAGCGTCGACGGTATGAAGAATGTGCAGCGCCGCAGCATAGAGGTCGGCGGCGGCGACGCCGAACAGGTCGATGCTCACCTGCATGAATCCACGGGTGCCGCGAAGTTCCATCAGCTCCAGTTGCCGATCGAGTTCGCGCTGCTTTTCGGCCAGCAAGGCCTTGAACACCGGCTCTTCCACTTTGCTGATCGGCAAGTCGAGGAGGGCCTTGCGTGTTGCGTCAATATCGATGCCCGGATCGCGATAACGGAACCGGGGCCGTACTCTGAAACCGCCTGCCTTGAAGTTTTCCCACAGTGCCTGGGTTCTGCATGGCGATACGGCTTTCAGCCAATCGAACGCATGGCAGATCTGTCCCATCCGCTCGTCGACATAGCGTGTCAGCGGCGGCAAGGAGTTGCTTACGGATGCGGGCACATGCTTCATCGGATTCTCGCGAGTTCCTGCCGCGTCGCGTTGACCGCGTTCTGCAGCGCGACCCGCAGTTCCTCCAGTGCAGGGATGCTGGCGGTGCCCCGCCACTCGTCCATGAAAATCTTCTTTAATTCCAGTGAGAGCACGCAGACGTTCGTCGGATAGTTCGTATGCAGCCATTGTGGGAATTGGCGCCCCTTGAATTTCACATTTTCCCGCACGTCGAGCGGCTGCTTCCGGAAGTCCTGCAGCCTCAGCGTATCGATGAACCGGTCGACGAGAGACGCCCAGCGATCACGCTCCATCGTGCCCGTGCCGACGTTGATTTCCGGATTCCGGATGGCGCTGGCTGCCGGGCTCTCCGGACCGCCGCGACGGTGGTTGTAACTGTGAATATCGAGGATCAGCACGCTGTGCCAGTTGACGACGAGTCCGTCGACGAACTGTTTGAGGTCATGGTAGAACCGATCATATTCGGCGAGGGACCGCTCGATGACTCGCGCAGGCGGCGGCGCGCGCCAGATCTCGAGTCCCCATGAAGCGGTCGGGTCGAGTGGTACCGCTTCTTCCCGCGACCGGTTGAGGTCGACCTCAAAGCGGGACCGGAATACCCGGATCGCGCTGTCGCCCACGGTGGCTAGAAGCGCGGTGAGCGGGTCTTCCTCGCGGAAGCGATCGTCCTCCGGAACCGCCAGCCATTCCCGAACGTCGGAACGCACGTCATGGCCGGAATGAATCGCGGCAGCGACGACAGGACCGTCGCCGACTTCGAATGACCATGCCCGATTGAAAAGCGGATCCGCCGTCGGATCCGCGCCGGTTTGCCTGCACGTTGTGGTACTGATTGCCGCCGTCATGGCGCGTCCTTCTGAGGCCGGTTACAGGAAGAGGTGCAATTTGTGTGCCACAGGAGCTGCGCGGGCATTCCATAAACGGCATGCACGCCCTGTAATAGTTACGCAGGCTCCGGGAAAATTACAATTTCAGCACCAGCGTATCCGATAAAATTACGCAAATGCAGCGATACCGGGACTCCATGTGACCGTTCATACTCGACCAATCGAATACAGGGATGGCGACCGGTTGTTCGAAGCCGAAATGGCCTGGGACGACGCAACACCGGCGCCGCGTCCCGGCGTCTTGATCGCGCATGCCTGGCGTGGCCGCAGTGAGTTCGAAATCGACAAGGCGCGGCAACTGGCCAACCTCGGATATGCAGGGTTCGCACTCGATCTCTTCGGTAAAGGCGTGCTCGGCCAGAGTGTCGAGGAGAACAGAGCGCTGATAAAGCCGTATATGGACGACCGCGCGTTGCTGCAGCGGCGCATGCGGCTCGCGCTGGATCAGCTGCGTGCGCAGGAAACGGTCGATCCCCGCAGGGTTGCGGCGGTCGGGTTCTGCTTCGGCGGGCTATGCGTTCTCGATCTCGCGAGATCCGGTGCCGACTTGTGCGGTGTCGTGAGTTTTCACGGGTTGCTGTCTTCGCCTGGCAACAGCGCAGGCAACAGGGTGAAGGCGAGGGTGCTCGTGATGCATGGCTGGGACGATCCAATGGCGACACCCGGGCATCTGGTCGAGCTCGGTCACGAACTGACTTCGATCCAGGCCGACTGGCAGTTCCATGTCTTCGGCAACGCGATGCATGCGTTCACGAATCCGCATGCTGACGATCCGGGATTCGGCACGGTTTACCAGGCGGATGCGGACCGTCGTTCGTGGGAGTTGATGCGGGTATTCTTCAATGAGATTTTCGCATGATTCCGCTCCTGTGTTAGCCTTCGTCCTTTTCCGACCGTCGCGAGAAAACCAGTGAAATTCCCAAAACCGTTCATCTATTGCTTGCTCGTCGTCTGTGCCTGTGTCGCAGCCTGTGGTGGCGACGAGACCGCCGATCCGGCGACGACCACCGCCGATTCTGCCGCCAATGCTCCCGCCGCCGGTCCTGCGAAAGAAGGGAACAAGCCTGCGGAAAAGGCGGCGAATGCGATCACCGCGGATCTCATGCGCGGATACATCGTCGAGTTGTCGGATGACAAATACGAAGGGCGCGGTCCGGGCAGCCGCGGCGACGCAGCCGCCCGTGAGTACCTGGTGGCGGAACTGCAGAAACTGGGCCTGACGCCCGGCGCCGCGGACGGTTTCTGGCAACAGAAATTCGATCTCGTCGGCGTGACGGCAGAGCAACCTGATCAATGGGCGTTCAAGAGCGATGACGGCGAAGTGACGCTCAAGCAGTGGGATCAGTTCATCGCGGCGAGCGGCGTGCAGAACGACCGCGCAGAGATCGAGAATGCGGAGGTCGTGTTCGTGGGCTACGGGATTCAGGCGCCAGAGTACGACTGGGACGACTTCAAAGGGCAGGACATGAAAGGCAAGGTCCTGTTGATCATGAACAACGATCCTTCGTGGGATCCGGAGCTGTTCGGCGGCGAAACGCGGCTCTGGTACGGGCGCTGGGACTACAAATACCTGACTGCGGCAAAGCACGGCGCAGCCGGCGCAATTATCATTCATACGACGCCTTCGGCGGGCTACCCGTTCCAGGTCGTGCAGACGTCCTGGACCGGCGAGCAATTCGAATTGCCGGCAGGGGATGAACCGCGCAACCAGGTGGATGCCTGGGTCACGGAAGAGGCGGCGCGCGAGCTTGTCAAATTGGCCGGCCTCGATCTCGATGCACTGCGGGAAGCCGCGGACAATCGCGATTTCGAGCCCGTTCCTCTCGGTGTCACGACTTCAATTGCCATGGACGTATCATTGAATCGGGTCGCCACGGCGAACGTGCTGGGCCTGATTCCCGGCAGCGATCCCAAGTTGAAAGACGAGTCCGTGATTTACACGGCGCATCACGATCACTTAGGTATAGGCACGCCGGACGACACGGGCGATGCGATTTACAACGGAGCGATGGATAACGCGTCCGGAGTCGCGCAGGTCCTGGCGATTGCCAAAGCGATCAAGGCACTCCCCGAAGCACCGAGACGCTCGGTCCTGATCGCACTGGTGGCCGCCGAGGAGCAGGGCTTACTGGGTTCGAAATATTATGCAGAGAATCCGACCTTTCCGTCGGGCAAGATCGCTGCCAATCTCAACTACGACGGCGGCGATATCTGGGGTAAGACGCATGACGTGACTTTTGTCGGCCTGGGCAAGTCGTCAATCGACCGGATTGTCGAGGCGATTGCGGCTGAGCAGAATCGGGTGGTGAAGCCGGACCAGTTTCCGGACCGCGGTTACTTCTACCGTTCCGATCAATTCAGCTTTGCGAAGATTGGTGTGCCGGCCATGTATCTCGATACCGGCATGGATTTTGTCGACCGGCCGGAGGGCTGGGGCAAGGAACAGGTCAATCATTACACCGACGTCAATTATCACCAGCCGAGCGACGAATACGACGACAGCTGGAACTTCGATGGCATGATCGACGATGCGCGGCTGGGCTACTGGACCGGACTGGCAATTGCAAACGCGGATGAAATGCCGCAGTGGAACGAAGGCGACGAGTTCGAGGCGGCGCGCCTCGAGGCGTTGTCCGCCACTCAGAGCGATTGATCCGCCACACCCGGGGAACGCCGGCTCTGCCACTTCGCCAATGAGTAAAGCAGCAAGCCGGCGACCAGCAATGCCCCGGTGACCTCCCAGGAATCCCGGCTCGACTGCAATGCAATCCAGAGGCACAACACCAACGCCACCAACGGGATGGTGTAGCCACCTTTCAGACGAAATGCATGTGCGCGCTCCTCTGCGCCGACTTTGCGGTGCACGATCGGCAACGCAACGATGCATAAAACGTACACGATCAGGCGCGTCAGGGAACTCGCAGCGGCAAGCCACATGAAAGAGCCCGAAAGTGCAAATACGAAAGACAACGCACCGAGAAACAGGATCGAGTTGCCCGGGGTTGCGTATCGGTTGTGAACCCGTCCGAACCAGCGCGGCAAAAGGCGCTGTTCGGCCAATGCGAATGTGAGCCGCGGCACCGTCAGCATGTTGCTCGCGAGATTGCCGCCGATCGAAAATACGGCCGCGGCAGTAATGACGAGGGCACCCGTGGGCCCTGCCAGTTTCCGGCCGACATCGACGAGTGTCGCGCCGTCCGCTCCGGCGCCCGGCAACACCGAGATGTAGACCAGCACGATCAGGAAGTACAACGCTCCGGTGCCGATGACGGTTGCGACCAGGGCGCGCGGCAGGTCGCGCCTCGGGCGGCTGGTCTCGCCGGCCGTGATCGTTGCCGCCTCGAAACCGACGAAAGCGTAGATCAGCAGCAGCGTCGTATCACCGAGGTCATCGATTTTCGGCAGAGCGGCCGGGAACAATAACCCGCCGCTTACGTACGGCAGGCCAAGCAGGATCAGCAGCAGTAAGGGAACGAGCTTGAAGAAGGTGAAGAAGCCTACGGTTTTGACGCCGTCTTTCACCCCCACGTAATTTGCCAGGGTCAGCACGCCGCAGATAACGGAAATCGACAATGCGCGGCCGGCGCCTTCGTTGAACGGCGGCCAGACCGCGCCGGCATATTCGACCAGGACATTGGTATTCGCTGCAAAAGCCGTCATGCGGCTGAGGAAAAAGATCCAGCCTGTGGTAAAGCCGGTCAGTGGGCCGAAGGCGGTACGGGTGTATAGCACCGGACCGCCGGTTTCGCGGAAGTAGCTCGCGAGGGCCGCGTAGGACAATACGACCGTCAGGATCAGGAGTCCGACGACCAGAAACAGCCATGGACTCAGCACACCGGCCCTTGCGGCGATCGCGGCAGGCAATGCAAATATGCCGGCGCCGATGACGGAGTTCAGGACGATCAGGGCAACGCCGGCAAATCCTATACCGCGTAACAGTTGTCCCTGCAAACCTGGTGTTGCTTCGTCCTGCACCGCTTTCCCCCGGGACCGTGTGTGCGCTTAGTAAAACACACTCGCGGGGCGAGTGTCAGCGAAGTGGACAATTGCCGGAAACAGTTGAAAATGCAGCCTGTCCTCACGTCGTG
>JBOHZD010000174.1:0-6856 GCA_050738315.1 Woeseiaceae bacterium | reverse complement strand
TGACCGGTCAGGGCTCGACCGATCGGCTGCACAAGGAATCGCACCAGATCATGGACGCCGTCAGCATGTTCAAGCCCGTGACCAAGTGGGCGACCACGATCATGAATCCCGGCACGATTCCCGAAATTGTGCGTAAAGCGGTGCGGCTCGCGCGCACCGAGAAACCGGGGGCCGTGCACCTCGAGTTGCCCGAGGACATAGCGGGACTCGAGACGTCCGCAACTCCGCTCGCTCCGCGGCGCTTTCGCCGTCCCGTTGCGGACAGCAAAATCGTCGACAAGGCCTTTGCCATGCTGCGTGAATCACGGAGGCCGGTCGTGCTGGCCGGCAACGGTTGTATCCGGAAACGCGCCAGCAAGCAATTGAGATCGTTCTGCGAGAAATCCGGCATCGGCGTCATCAGCACTTTCATGGCAAAAGGCTGTGTCGACATGGATGCGGACTATTGCCTGTACACGATCGGCCTCGGCAGCAAGGACCGAGTCTCCAAAGTCATCGACGACTCCGACCTCGTGATCGCGCTTGGATTCGACATGGTCGAGTACCATCCGCAACTCTGGAACGACAAGCGCGACAAACGAATCGTGCACGCCGATTTCCTCGCCGCCGAGATCGATGCGCACTACCATCCAGAAGCCGAGATCATCGGCGATCTCGCCCACACCCTGTGGATGTTGATCGAACGGCTTGACCGGTTCGGCGTGCCTGATTTCGATTTGTCGGGGCAGCGGCGGTGCCGGGAGGCGATGGCGAAGGACTTCGCAGAACACAGCGATGACGCCACCGAAGGCTCGATCCGTCCGCAGAAGGCATTGTGGGACGCGCGCAGGGCGATGGGTCGCGAGGACATCCTGTTGTCCGACGTCGGCGCGCACAAAATGTGGATCGCGCGCCATTACCAATGCCACGAGCCGAACACCTGCCTGATCCCGAACGGCTTCTGTGCCATGGGGTCCGCGCTGCCCGGCGCCATCGCGGCACACAGGGTGCATCCTGACCGCCGCGTCCTGGCAATCGCCGGGGACGGCGGATTTCTGATGAACGTGCAGGAAATGGAAACGGCGCGACGGCTCGACAGCGACATCGTCGTCATGGTCTGGGAGGACGGAGGCTACGGCCTGATTTCATGGAAACAGGACACGCACTTCGGACAACACACCGACCTGTCGTTCGGTAATCCCGACTGGCTGACCCTGGCGGCCGCGTTCGGCTGGAACGGCCACTATGTTTCGAACAGCAGGGAGCTTTTCGACGTGCTGCTGGCGGCGTTCGAGGAGCCGGGCCCGAGTCTCGTGGTCATTCCCATCGACTACCGTGAGAACGAAATGCTGACGAAGAAACTGGGCGAAATTACGTCCACGATCTGACTTTGCTGTGGTACTGTCGCGCCTCGACCGCCAGAATCATCAACAATAAACAACGGAACCGAATCATGATGCGCTCATCCGTTCTCCTTGCCAGTCTCGTAATGCTCGCCGGCACCGTCGATGCCGACACGCTCATTCATGCGGGGCGCCTGATCGACGGCACGTCCGACGACGCAATCTCCGAGATGACGATCAGGGTCGACGGCAACTCGATTGTCGACATCGAACGTGGTTATTCCGCCCCGGGTCCCGGTGACACGGCGATCGATCTGAAAGACCAGACGGTGATGCCGGGCCTGATGGACATGCACGTGCACCTCGAGGGCGAATATACCGAGCACAGTCAACTCGACGCCTTCGTCATGAACGAGGCCGATTACGCCTTCGATGCAGCGAAATTCGCGAAGCGCACGCTCGAAGCCGGCTTTACCGTCGTACGGAACCTGGGCGACTCGTACAACGTCACCGTCGCGCTCCGGGACGCCATCAAGAGCGGCGACGTGCCGGGGCCGAGAATTTTCACGGCCGCGAGCAGTTTGAGTTCGACGGGCGGACACGGCGATCCGACGAACGGCTGGGCCAGCACGATCATGGGCGACCCGGGCCCGGTCGATGGCGTCGTCAACAGCGTCGAGGACGCCCGCAAGGCGGTGCGGCAGCGCTACAAGGACGGCGCCGACTGGATCAAGATCACCGCGACCGGCGGAGTGCTGAGTGTCGCGAAGAGCGGCCAGAACCCGCAATTCACCGCGGAAGAGTTGCAGGCGATCGTCGATACCGCGGCGGATTACGGCTTGAGAGTCGCCGCCCATGCGCACGGCACCGAAGGGATGAAGCGGGCTGTGATCGCGGGAGTCGCATCCATCGAGCACGGCACCTATATGGACGATGACGTCATGGAGTTGATGAAGGAGCACGGCACTTATTACGTCCCGACCATTCTCGCCGGCAATTGGGTGGCCGAGAAATCGAAAATCGACGGTTTTTTTCCGGAACTCGTGCGTCCCAAAGCGGCCGCGATCGGCCCGCTCATCCAGGCCACGTTCGCGAAAGCCTACAAAGCCGGTGTGCCGATCGTGTTCGGGACCGACACGGGCGTGTCCGCACACGGCGATAACGCGCAGGAATTTGCACTGATGGTCGAAGGGGGTATGCCGCCGATGGAAGCGATCCAGTCGGCGACCCGCGTCGCCGCGGAGCTCCTGGGTATCGCCGAGCGCTACGGCAGCCTGGCGGCCGGCAAACAGGCGGATATCGTCGCCGTGCCGGGCAACCCGCTCGACGACATCCACCGGATGGAACAGGTCAGGTTCGTGATGAAGGCCGGCGAGATCTACAAACGGCCCTGAGACCGGGGTCGCTCCCGCAGGGGTAGAGACGTTGCAGGTGATTTCCTCGCGGGTCGCCCGCATGGCGGGCGACCTCATCGGCGCTGCCGGGAAGCGCCGGGCGGCAGCGTCTCGTCCCAATGCAGGACTTTGTATTCTTTCAAGATCTCCACCACGCGCTCGAGCGGAATGGCTTCCAGCGTGCCGCGCGAACTCTCGATCGTCGTTGCCTTGAACATCGCGTTGTAGATCGCTTCCTCGGTTGCTTCGGCCGTCGCGGCAAACAGCGGAGACATCGACTCGTTCGCCAGGGTGCCTGACCCCGCGGGTTCATTGTTCTCCCGGGGTTTGCGTACGGCTTCATTCGTTGAAAAAGCGATCACGTAATCACCCGAGCCGTTGCTGGCGAACGAGCCGGTGCGCGCGAGTCCCATGATGGCGCGCGCGGCAATGCGATCGAGATTCCGCGCGTAAAGCGGCGCATCGGTTGCAACGACGATCATGATCGATCCATCCGGCTTGTCGTCGCCGGTCGCCGCGGCCGTCGCCGAATCGGCAGAGTCGAGTTGCTCCCGGTATGCGTATTGGCCGAGTTCCCTGCCGACCGGTGCACCGTTCATCGTCAGCGTACCGCCGAAGTTCGTCTGCACCAGCACACCTACCGTGTAACCGCCGAGAGATGCCGGCAAAACGCGTGAACTCGTACCGATGCCGCCTTTCCAGCTGAAGGCCTGTGTTCCCGTGCCCGCACCGACACTCCCCTCCGCGACGGGTCCGCTCTTTGCCGATTCAAGCGCCGCGAAAACCTCGTCGCGCTGGATCGGATCGGCCCACAGGTTGTTGACGCGCCCGTCGTTGGTTTCGCCGACCACCGGATTGATCGTATGCTGGCCCATTCCAGGTTGCTCGTAGACCCATTCCTTCAATGCGTTGGCGGCGCTCCAGACACAAAGCGTGCACGTCAGGAGTATGGGCGTTTCGATTTCGCCCAGTTCCCGGATCTGCGTGACGCCCGTCAGTTTGCCGTAGCCGTTGCCGACGTGAATGCCGGCGGGTACGGGATGAGTGTAAAGATTGCCGGAAGCGGGAATGATCGCCGTGACGCCTGTCCGGATGTCGTCGCCCTCGATCATCGTGGTGTGGCCGACCCTGACGCCGCCGACGTCGGTGATCGCGTTGAAAGGTCCGGTCGGGAAAATGCCGATGACGAGGCCGACATCGCGCGCCCGCGGCCGGTCGTGCGCATCCTCGGCGGCCGGCGCGCCGTCCGCGGCACCGATACATATCAGGGCCATCATACTGAGGTGGAATGATCGCGGCTCGAGGTGCATGGACACGGATCAGAACTTCAATTGATCTGCGTAGGCAAAGAGGCCGGCGGCGCCGCCGGTATGAATGAACACGATGTTACGGGCTTCGTCGAAAAACCCTTGCAGCACGAGGTCGATCATGCCGGCAAGCGCTTTGCCGCTGTAGACCGGATCGAACAGCAATCCTTCCAGGCGCGCGAGCAACAGCACGGCGTCCTTCATCGCTTCGGTCGGTATGCCGTATCCGGCGCCGACGTAATCGCAGTTGGCCACGACGTCCGCGCGTTCTACGACACCCGGCGCACCGACGAACTCGGCGGTCCGGGTCGCGAGGTCGAACACTTTCCCTTCCTGCTGTTCCTTGCCCGCGTTGACGCCGATGCCGAGCAACGGCACGTTCGCATGGCTCGCCTTCAGGCCCGTGACCAGCCCTGCCTGGGTTCCGGCGCTCCCGGTCGCGTGCACGATGTAGTCGATCAGCAGGCGCTCGCGATTGGCTTGCGCCACGAGTTCCAGTGCGCAGTCGACGTAACCGAGCGCACCGACCGGATTGGAGCCGCCGCCCGGAATGATGTACGGTTCCTCGCCGTTGCTGCGGAGTTCCGCGGCCACCTCCCCCATCGCGGCGTCCATGTCGGTGTCTTTCGGAACCTCCCGGATGCCCGCGCCGTACAGCTTGTCCAGCAGCACATTGCCGGATCCTGAATAGAGGTCACTCGCCTCTTCCACCCGTTTTTCGAATACCAGCTCGCACTTCAGGCCGAGTTTGCAGGCTGCCGCCGCGGTCTGGCGCGCATGGTTGGACTGCACGGCACCCTGGGTAATCACGGCCGTGGCCTTGCGCTGGAGCGCGTCGGCCATCAGAAACTCGAGTTTCCGAGTCTTGTTTCCGCCGGTTCCGAGGCCGGTGCAGTCGTCGCGTTTGACGAAGATATTCGGTCCGCCCAGATGCCTTGTCAGGCGAGGAAGAAATTCGAGCGGCGTTGGCAGGTGTGCAAGAGACACCCGTGGAAATCGTGATAACAGCAAGACAGTGACCTCGTTTATCGTGCGGCAGGCAGCGATACGCTGCCCGTGGCCAGTTCGACCGTTCTGCGGGCAAGAACGTCCGTGGACGCGACAAGCGGCACGGACAGATCATCGGCGCCGAGTACGAGCGGGATTTCCGTGCAACCGGCGATGACGATTTCCGCGCCCCCGGTTACCAGCGTACGTGCCAATGCCGCCATGGACTGCCGCACTTCGTCGCTTCTGTCGCCCGCCTTGATACGCTGGATCGACGTCATCAGTTGTCGTATGTCACCGTTCGCCGGCAAAACCGGCGTATATCCGGCTGCAGCGAGTGCGTGCTGAAAAATACCCGTCTCGAGCAATCCGTCTGTTGCGAGCACGCCGACCTGGCGGGCGCCTGGGAGAACCTTCGCAATCTCCGCAATGGATACGTCGATGATGCTGATGAAGGGAATCGCCGTCGCCTGCCGCATCGGCTCGAGAAATGCGTGGGCGGAGTTGCAGACCATCACCAGGAAATCGGCGCCGGCTCGTTCGAGCCGCACAGCCATCGCGGCGAGCTCGCGCCCGACCACAGGATCGTCATGCCGGATCGCGCACTGCCGGTTCGGTACTTTGGGGTTGTGATCGACGATCATGTGAATGTGATCCTGGTCCGATTCGGCGACGGTCATGGCGATGACCTTGGACATGAAATCGACGGTCGCATCGGGCCCCATCCCGCCGAGCACGCCGACCGTCCTGTGTGATGTGTTCAATGAGGGAACCCTGCCCGATGCTGCATGCAGATCTCAATCAATCCGGGACGCCCAGCCGCTTGTGCATGATCGGACTCGTCGTCGTGTATTGCACGTGCACTTTCTTGTCCGGCTCGATCCGCTGTTTGATCGCAAACGCCGCGAGCGCCGCCTCATGAAAGCCGCACAGGATCAGCTTCTTCTTTCCCGGATAATAATTGATGTCCCCGATCGCATGGATTCCCGGCTCCGAGGTCTCGAAATTCCCGGTGTCGACATTGATCGTCTTGCGGTTGATGTCCAGTCCCCAGTCGGCGATCGGCCCGAGTTTGGGAGCGAGCCCGAAGAAGACGAGCGCATGCTCGGCGGAGATCTCGATCTCCCCTTTCTCTGCAACCTGCACGGTCACCGATGACATGCGGCCGTGATCGCCGATAATCGCCGTCGCCTTCCCGTGGTCGACCAGATCCATCTCCCCGGCTGCGACCAGCGCGCGCATTCGCGCCACCGAAGCAGGCGCCGCCCTGAACTCGTCACGGCGGTGCACCAGCGTCAAGTGCGATGCCTTCCCCGCCAGTTCCAGCGCCCAGTCGAGCGCCGAATCACCGCCGCCGAACACCACCACCTTCTTGCCCGCGAACAGTTTCGGATCACGAACCCGGTAATGCAGCGTTCGGCCCTCGAATTCCTCGACATCCGGCACGCGCAGCGGTCGCGGCTGAAACGAACCGACCCCGCCCGCAATAACGACCGCCTTGCAGGAAAACTGCGTCCCCGCACTCGTTTCGACAAAAAACGTATCGTTATCTTCACGCCGTACCGTCGCCACTTCTTCCCCGAGATGCATACCGCAAGCAAACGGCTTGATCTGCTGCAACAGTCTTTCGGTCAGCTCAAGTCCGGTGCAAACAGGAATTGCAGGAATATCGTAAATCGGCTTGTCCGGATACAGTTCCGTGCACTGCCCGCCCGGTTGCCGTATCGAATCAACGACTTCCGCCTTGAGCCCCAAGAGCCCCAGCTCGAACACCTGGAACAGCCCACACGGACCGGCTCCCACCACAACGACATCTGTTTCGATCACCCACGGACTCCAACGGAAT
>JBOHZD010000173.1:0-4482 GCA_050738315.1 Woeseiaceae bacterium | reverse complement strand
TTTCGGCACGCGCACCGGCGCCTGGCGCTGCATTGACGCAACGGCATGCCAAACGCCGAGTTGGCACCAGATGTGCATTTCCTTCCCGCGTAGGGCACGACCGGCGTCACCCGGATGCGCCCTTTTTTGTTTTCTGTTTGCAAGAATAGTCTACTCCAGAATCACGCAATTTTCCTGTCACTGTTTTGCCGATCCCGTAATCTGTGACCCGCGTCATACATCGAGTTGCGACACGAACCCGGTCACCGGACGCGACGTGCCGGCTCAGGCGAATTCCCCGCCCCGGACCCGCCGCGCCACGCCAGCAACGCTGGCGTAGTGTGCACGCTGCCGCGTCAGCAGATTCTCTAGCAATAACAAAGACTTAATGGAGAGATTCTTTGGATGGCCCATGATGTGGCAGATCCGTCGCGCCGACTTGGTCGCGGTCACGCGCTGCAGCTCATTGGCTTTCGGGTCGTCGATCGACAGCTCCGCAACCCTGCTCAGGCCGGCCAGCCGTCTCAGTACTTCCCTTTTGCCGATGCGCTTCGCCGAACCGTCTCCAAAAACAACCGCTTCCTTGTGTCGTCCCAATTTGCTGAACAATCGCCGCCAGTAATACCAAAAAGGCATCGACATTGGCGTGACCGGTATCTCAAGAAACCGACCCTGCCGCTTGGGAATGGACGGCGATTCCTCGAAATACCACCAATCCGGGCCACCAAGCCCACGAAAATCGAAGCCTTTGTCGGAGTCTTTGAGGTAGGCACCCGGTACGACACTGCTATCCACGTCGATTCCGGCATCGAGGAGAGCAACCGCGACTTTGGAGAATGGCTCGATGCAGAATCCACCTGCACGATACGAAGTCGGCGCCACCCCGCATGCTTCGCCCAGAATCCGGACGTAGCGCGCCACGATTTCCGCTGCTTCGACGTCGGAGAATTCGCTCAGCCGATATCGCGTGTTCTCAAAGGCCCAGCGGCCGTCGACAAAGCGGGTATCCTCCCAGTGTGGATGGATGTGCAAACCGATATCGTGGTTGGCCGCGACCAACTCGGCCAGGTGCCTGCGAATCCGGTCGAAATCAGTCGCGAGTTCTCTGATCGAGCCCGCGCACGCCTGCATGCGACAGAGCATTCCGGCGTCGACATAGAAGGTAATTTTGTAACCGTGTTCTCGAGCGCTCCGCATTAAGGCGTCGCACGGCTCAAACAGGCACTTTTCGATGGTGCCGCTGCGGTGGAAGAACAGCTCGTAGTCCTGACTCAAAATCAGGGTTGTATCTTTGGAAATCACTGTTGCAATCGCCCGTGAACTCGTTTGCGATATCCTGACAATATCTGCTCAAGCCAGCTTATTGCCAATCAAATCTTCTGTCTGCCGCTTCGGTCACATAACAGTCCGTGACCGTCTGCTCGATGTCTGTTTCAACTATTCTTCGGAGGGAACCCGGCTTAGTCGTGTCGACGACGAGCAGGTCATTGGTGTTCGGCAAGGACGAGATTCGTGCCCGCCTCGAGAAAAAAAAGCTCTACCTGAACGCAGTGGACAGCGGCGTTCAGGCCCTCACCCCGCTACCGGCAAGCTGATCGAAAACGTCGTCCCGATGCCCACCTCCGAGGTGATCTCCATGTGCCCGCCCAGGACCCGCACGTATTCCCGCGCCTGGTACGCGCCGATCCCCATGCTCTGACTGCCCTTCGTACTGTCGAACGGCCGGAACAGGCGTTCACGGATGAATTCCGGCGTCATGCCGCAGCCGTTATCGCCGATCGATACCTGCGCCACGCCATTCGACAGGTCCGCCGCGACCGTAATGCGGCCGTCCTTGCCCGTCGCATCCTGTGCGTTGCGCACGAGGTGCTCGAACACCGTGGTGAGCCGCTCGGGATCGGCATGCACCAGGATCGGCTCCGTGCCGACGTGCAGTTCCGGCTCCGGCAGGCGCGGCTGGCTTCGTTTCACCGCTTTCCGCAATGCTTCCTGCAGGTCCGTCTCCTCCTGCGCCGGCTCCTCCGTGCGGCTCGAAAGCTGTTCCATCAGGCGTTTCATGCGCGACACGGAATGCGCGATGGTCTCGATGGCGTCGTCGACGAACTTTGGATTGTCGCGGAAACGCTCGGCGTTCTTGACCACCAGCGACTGCTGCGCCACCAGGTTGTTGAGGTCGTGCATCAGGAACGCGGTGAGCCGGTTGTAGGTGCCGAACTGGCTGCTCTCGGCCAGCCGCCGGTCGGCTTCAGCCTGGCTGATGTGCGTCGCGACATGACGGCCGACCGTCCGCAACAGGTCATGGTCCTCGAAGTTCAGCGCCGGCACGACGCGCGGTCGCTGCAGCACGATGAAGCCGGACAGGCGGTTGCCGAGCAAGAGCGGCACGATCAGCCACCAGTCGTTGGACGTCGCAAACCACGGCTCCGGTTCCAGCCCTTCGTAACGCGCCGGGTGCTGCTTCATCTCCTCCAGGTCGACCGTCCACTGGCGGTCCTGCAGAAAGCGGATCACGCTCGATGCATTGTCGATGGGCGATACGGTCGGGATGTTGCGTCGCCACGAGCTGACCGGCAGGTACGGTTCGCCTTCCTGCTCCTGCGCCCAGAGGATGCCGCCCGGGCTGTTCACGATCTGCGCAACGGCCACGATGGCGGTCGTAGGCACGTCGTCGAGCCCGGATTCCGACAAGGTGCCGATGAAGCGCAGCCATTCCTTGCGGTAGTCGTACTTGTACTGGAAAAACGTCTTCATCAGGAAGACGCGCACACGCGCGCGGGTGGACGGAGACACCATCAACACCGCCACGGTTGCCACGCTCGCGACGATGAACACGATGCCGGCAACCTCGCTCCACGACCCGCTGTAGGTCGTCACGTAGTAACGGCCCATCACCGTCAGCACCACGTAAATACCGGTCGCGGCCAGCGCGAAGGAATAGAAAACGATCTGGCGGGGCAATTGCACGTCGAACGACAACCGGAACGTGCGCCAGATGCCGACGCTCAAGGGCACGGCAAACAGGCCGCTGACGAAGCCGCGGGCCGCCCAGTATTCCCGCTCGGTCGAGGCGCCGGCCATGACGACGACGAAGGGAACGAGGTCGAACAGGAACATGCCGGCGACGGCGACGCAGAAGTAATTCAGGCCGGAGCGGGAATCGACCGGCGCGTTGCGGTAGATCTGTTCAACGGCGCTCAGGATGAGCGTGGAAAGCAGGAACCCGCCGGCAACGATGGCCATCAGCGCCGGTGTATCCGGGGATCGCACCACGTACCAGGTAAAGGGGATGCCGGCAAACAAGAGGACGATCACGCCGTAACGCGAGGCGACGCGCTCGGCCAGGCGGGACGGATCGATTTCCCGCAGGATCGCGATCAGCGCGATCAGCCAGGCCAGGTAACGCAGCCATTCGACCAGCACCGTGACGAGCGCCGATCCGAGGTAGCCCAGGCTCTGCAGCGCCAGGACGGCGCCCCACAGCACGGCGGCGCCGGAACCGACGGCGAGTAACTGGGATTTGGGGCTGTTCTTCCAGCGGCTCAGGAGCAATGCCGTCAACGCCGCGAACACGGTCATCGCGATGGCATAGCCGATGGCGGCAATCTCGTTTGTCTGCATAAGCCGTCAACGTTACCGGAAAACGCTCACTTTGCCGCTGCGCACGGCGCCTGTCGTCAGTCGCCCGCATGGCGGGCGACCCGCTCACCCCATCCCGTCCAGCAACGCCAAAATCTCCCCAACCTTCTCCTGCATCAATCCCTTGTCCCCCCGACTCTCCACGTTCAACCGGATCACCGGTTCCGTGTTCGACGCCCGCAAATTAAACCGCCAATCCGCGAACTCCAGGCTGACACCGTCCGTTTCGTCGATCGTTTTCGCATCCGGCGCATAGCGGTCGCGTATGGTTCTTATTGCACGTTCCGCATCGGGCACCTTGCGATTGATCTCTCCGCTGGCCGGGAACTTCTCCATGCGGTCGTCTACCAGTTCCGCGAGTGTCGCGCCCCGGGCGCACACCAGCTCTGCCACCAGCAGCCACGGAATCATGCCGCTGTCGCAATAGAAGAAATCGCGAAAATAATGATGCGCACTCATTTCGCCGCCGTACAGCGCGTCTTCCTTTCGCATCACCTCTTTCATGAACGAATGCCCGGACTTGCTTTGCACCGGCCGGCCGCCGTGTTGCTTCGCGATCTCGATGGTGTTCCAGGTGAGCCTCGGGTCGTACACGATCGCCGCCCCGGGTTCTGCTTCCAGTTGCGACTGGGCCAAAAGGCCCACGATGTAGTAGCCCTCGATAAACCGTCCGTTCTCATCGAAGAAAAAGCAACGATCGAAGTCGCCGTCCCAGGCGATGCCGAAATCGGCGGTGTTTTCCCTGATTGCCTGGATCGTCGGCGCGCGGTTCTCTTCCAGCATCGGATTGGGAACGCCGTTTGGAAACTTGCCATCCGGCGCGTGATGCACCTTGACGAATTCGAAAGGCAGATGCGGCTCCAGCCG
>JBOHZD010000172.1:0-10269 GCA_050738315.1 Woeseiaceae bacterium | reverse complement strand
ATGGCAAACCCTGAGGTTTTCGTCGATACCTCAGGACTCTATGCCCTGGTCGAGAAAAACGATGCCCATCATCGAGCGGCGCGTGGCGCCGTGGAAGACATGGTGCGCGGCGGACGGAAGCTGATCCTTACCGATTACATTGTCGATGAGACGACCACTCTCGCGAAGGCTCGCAGCGGGAAACGCGTTGCCATGCGCGTGCTGGACCTTCTGGAACAAAGTGCGGGTATTCGCATTGAATGGATTGGCAGTTCGCGTTTCGAGGAGACAAAGACATTTTTCCGCAAACACGCCGATCATGGATATTCCTTCACGGACTGTACGAGCTTCGTCGTCATGAACGAACTTGAGTTGACCGAGGCCCTGACGACGGACAAGCACTTCCGCGAAGCCGGATTTGAAGCCCTCTTGGCCACTCGATAGCGTGGGCGAGCTCGTCACGACCAGCTCAGATCGGTCAGATCCCGTACCAGTTCCCTTCGACATGAAACCGTAGCTTGCTCTCCGGCGTCCCGCCGGAAAAAGCCTCGGTGAAGAAATCGTGCACCTTCTGGTTCTTCATGGAATCGTCGCAGAAATAGGAATGCGACGAACTAACCCACGCAGAATCCGTAAAGTTGATGTAGTGCGCGTTGGCTGCATTCAGGTTCCGGAGATAGTGGCCCAGTCGGGCAAGCTGGTCGGAGCCGGCCTTCGCCCGTGACGCACGCAGCGCGAAATCGTTCTCGTTGATTGTCACGAAGCAGCGCTTGCGAAAGCGAACTCTCTCGACCCAAAGGTCGTGGTCCTGGTTGTTAGCGTCAGCAGCGGCCAGGATGACATTGTCGAACGTAAGGTCCGCGCCTTCGTTGATGTTGCTTTTCAGCATTTGCTTGAACAGGTAATTGCCCATGCTGTGAAACAGCGCATTCAGCGTGAACGGACACTCCTTGGCGAGAAGCTTGCTGTACAGCGCATCGCGGGCTTCGGGATTTGTCTCATTCTCCTTTTCCGCTATGTCGTAAAGCTGGGCGCGGCGCGCGCTCGTGATGAGGTCGAGGTACTTGTGGATCGCCAGCAGGGCCCGTTCCAGCGCCCCCGTCGATGCCCGTGCGTCGCGTTTGTCGGACTTGTAGCTGGCGGTGCCGCTGATTCCACCGCCGTTAGCCGGCCACGAAAAGGGCAGAACCTCGATGCCGTATCGTTTCGACATCTCCATCGCGCAGGAAAGGACATCTTCAAGGTTGTTGTTGTAGCCATGAACGAAGAACAGGATGTGCGACTTCGACTTCCGAGCCCGCTCGGCAATGTCGCAGGCGGCCTTCAGGCTCGCGTAATACTGCGCTTTGGGATCGAGCGGCAGGTTGAACTTCTTGATCAGCGCCGATGCTTCCGTTTGCGACAGCTCGTCCTCCAGGAAATCGACGATCCATTTTTTGCCCTTCTGCTGCACGTCAGCGAGGCGAAGTTCGTTGGGCCCCTGGTCGTTGGGCTTTGGACCGAACTGTGCCAGGCCCTCTTTTTTGTCGATGACCGCGCGATTCGTTATCACGTACATAGAAACCTCCCCCGCGACTTGCCTTCGATTGTCGTTCCTTCAGTTGGAGTTCGTTACGCCCAGCTAAGGTCGTGTTTCGTGATCGGCGTCGAGCGGACCCGTTTGCCCGTAGCGAACCAGATGGCGTTGGCCACCGCAGGCGGGACCGGCGGTCCGGCCGGTTCGCCGATGCCGCCCCACCAGCCGTCCTCGCTCAATGCGAAGTGCACTTCGACTTCCGGCGCCTGGGGCATTTGCATCAGGGGGTAACGGTCGAAGTTGCTGTTGACGAAGCGGCCCTGCTCGAGTTCGAGACCGCCGTACAGCGCGTGTGAGAGCTCCCAGACGACCGAGCCTTCCATCTGCTCGGCTGCCGCTCGCGGGTTGATGAGGTAGCCGCTGTTCATGACGAGGACGACCTTCTCGACCGTGAGTTCGCCGCGGCGGCTGACGGATACCGTCGCGCAGGCGCCGCAGTAGGAATCGTGATCCTCGACGACGGCGACGCCCATGCCCTGCCCCCGCGGCAGGTCGGTCCTGAACCCGGATACTTCCTGCAGTTTGCGGAGCACCCGCTGCCACGGTTCCATGCCCTGCGTCATCTCGAGCCGCCATTCGAGCGGGTCCCGGTTGCCGGCCAGCGCCAGCTCGTCGGCGAACTGCTCAATGATGAAGCCGTTCTGGTTGGTGCCCGGGGCACGATGCGTCGCAGTCGGGATGTGCGCCGGCGCGGCGTGGCGCTCATGGCGGCGGTTCGGCACCCGGTAAGGCATCTCGGTGACGCCGCGATCGGCGAGCCGGATGCTGAGTGCATCGCGGGTAAACACCACCGAGCGCGAGAGGAACGCCTCGGGCAAACCGTCGTCGCCGAGCGCGGCAGAGAGCCGGGCGTACACCGGCGCCCGTTGCTTGTCCTGCATGATGTCCTCTTCGCGCGACCAGATGACCTGGACCGGCCGGCCGAGCTTTCGCGAGATCTCCGCGGCCTGGCGCGTCACGGCCGTGGCGCCCCCGCCTCCTCCGCCGAACGCGCCGCCGATGAATGTCGTGTGCACGTACACCTCGTTCGTGTCCCTGCCAAGCTGGTCGGCGGCGAGCTCGAGCGCGAACGCCTGGTCCTGCGCCGGCGACCAGACGTCGACCCGCTCGCGCGTCGCGCTGACGGTGGCGTTGATCGGTTCCATGCGCGCGTGGGTTTCGTACGGGCGGTGATAATCGCTGCTGACGATCCGCTCGGACGCGGCAATCAGGCCGGGCGTATTGCCGCCGGTCTCGAGGCTCACTTCGCCCGGTGTATCGAGGAGCTCCGCGGCTTTGGCAGCCTGCGTCGCGTTGCTCGCCTCGCCGTCCGGCCCGAAGTCCCACTCGATCGGCAGCGCATCCAGCGCCGACTTCGCGCGGTACCAGGAATCCGCGACGATGGCGACGCCGTTCTGCATGTCGGCGTTTTCGGTGCGGCCGGGAGCTGCTTTGAACTCGACGGCCGCGATGACGCCGCGGCGGTTCCTGACACTGTCGAAGTCGTAACTGACGAGACGGCCCCAGGGCACGGGACAGCACTTGACGGCGGCATACACCATTCCGTCCAGGCGCGTGTCGATGGCGTACTGCGCGCTGCCGTCGACCTTGACGGCGGCATCGAGGCGCGGGATGGGCTGGCCAAGCAGCCACCATTGATCCGGTGTCTTGATCGAAGGTTCCTGCTCCAGCGTGATCTCGGCGGCCGCCGTTGCGAACTCGGCATACGGTGCGGTCTTGTTGCCCGCGGACAGGGTGCCCTGCCGCGCCGTGACGTCCGCCCGGTTCACGCCCCAGGCTTGCGCGGCCGCCTCCTTCAGCCGCTCGCGCGCGGAGGCGCCCGCCTGCATGATGTGCGGATGCTGGTCGCGCACGAGCTGGGAGCCGTGGGTCGACGTCACGATGTATTCCTCGCCGTCGTTGACGTGCCGGTTCATGTCGGCGAACACGGCCCGGATGTTCTCCCAGGGCACGTCGAGCTCTTCGGCGACCAGCATCGCGACCGAAGTGAGCCCTCCCTGGCCCTGCTCGGTGTGCGGCACGCGGATCGTCACGGTGCCGTCGCCAGCGATCGTGAGCCAGGCGTTGATCTCTACGCCGTCGGTGGGTGTCGTCCAGGGCTGCGGCGCGACGGCGGCCGCGAACGTGCCGGGAATCCGGAAGCCCAGCACCATGCCGCCGCCGGCGCCGATCATCGTGCGGATCACGGCGCGCCGTGAAACCATTCTTGGCGTTTCCATGGCAGCCTCCTTCAGGTCCGCGCGAGCTTCGCGGCGTGGTGGATGGCCTTGCGGATGCGTGGGTAGGTGCCGCAGCGGCACAGGAGCCCGGCCATTGCAGAGTCGATGTCGCGATCCGTCGGATCGGGCGTGCGTGCGATGAGCGCGGCTGCCGCCATGATCTGCCCCGACTGGCAGTACCCGCACTGCGGCACGGTGTGCTCGACCCAGGCCCGCTGCACCGGGTGACTGGCGTCCGGCGAGAGGCCCTCGATCGTCGTGATTTCGTGGCCGACGGCGTCAGAGGCCGGCGTGCTGCAGGCGCGCACCGGCTGGCCGTCCAGGTGCACGGTGCAGGCGCCGCATTGTGCGATGCCGCAACTGAATTTGGTGCCGGTGAGGCCGATGTTTTCACGCAAGACCCACAGGAGCGGCGTCTCGGGTTCGACATCGATTTCGTGAGACTTGCCGTTTACCGTCAGTGTGAGCGCCATGGGCACATCCTCCGAGTTCGCATCAGCGGGTCGGTCGCCGTCCTTTGCTCCCGTCACAATTGAACGAGCCTACAACATCAGCTGGCTGTGCGGGATACTTTCAGGTTCGTCAATGGACGACCTCGACCGCGCCATTGTCAATCTTGCGGCCCGTATCAACACGGCAAGCCACGATCTCCTGACCCTGATCCGCGCCGTCAAGTACAATGCCGTGATGACCGTCGTTCGCGGCTCCATTCTCCAGGCGACCTATCGAATCCTCTCCCCCAGGCCCGACGGCGGGCGGATGCCCGTCGTGCACCTGTACGGGCGGCTGGAGAATGGCGACACGTTCCTCGTGCGCGACGACCGGCAGCGGCCGCACTTCTATATTCGGCGGGCCGACGCCGAGCGTGCCCGCGCGCTGGGTGCGCCGGAGCCTGAAGACTCGGGCAAGCGAAGCTTCGACGGCGAGCCCGTCGCCGCGGTCACCGTGGAAGTGCCCGCAGACGTGCCGCCGCTCCGCGATCGCCTGCACCGGGACGGCATCGAGACCTTCGAGGCGGACGTGCGCTTCGCGACCCGTTACCTGATCGGGCGCGGCATCAAGGGAGGCTGCGAGATCGAGGGCGACGCGGTGCCGGGAGACGGCGTCTCAAGGCAGTTCGACAACCCGGTCTTGCGCCCGGCGAACGTGCGGATCGCGCCTCGCGTGCTGTCGTTCGACATCGAGACGGATCTCGCGGCCGAGCGGTTGCTCGCGATCTCGCTCTATGGCGAGGGGCAGGACGAAGTCCTGATCGTCGACGACGGCGACCGGCCCATGCCGCCCAAAGCCATCCTTTGTGCGGACGAGAGCGCCGCGCTGAGTGCGTTCTGCGATCGCGTCCGTACATTCGATCCAGATGTCATCACCGGCTGGAATTCCATCGACTTCGATTTCACGGTTCTTCAGCGCATGGCCGCGCGTCACGGGCACCCGTTCCAGCTCGGGCGGGACGCCGGGGCGATCCGCATCCGCAAGGCCGAAGGCTGGTTCGGCAGCGGGCAGGCCACGATCCCCGGCCGCGCCGTGCTCGACGGTATCGACCTGCTGCGCGGGGCGTTCGTGCGCATGGGGGATTATTCGCTGGAGGCGGTCGCGCGCGAAGTCCTCGGCGAGGGTAAGGCGCTCAAGGGCGACGTGCATGCCCGCGGCGAGGAGATCGTGCACAACTACCGTCACGATCTCCCGGCCTTTGCGCTGTATGCCCGCACGGACGCGAGGCTCGCGTACGCGATCATCGACAAGCTCGCCCTCGTGCGCCTCGCATTCGAGCGCAGCCAGCTCGCCGGGATGATGCCGGACCGCGTCGCTGCGAGCATCGCCTCGTTCGACTTCGTTTACCTGAGCGAGCTCGAGAAACAGGGGATCGTGGCGCCGACGGTGCGCTCGGGCGATGCGCGCGTGCATGCAGCGCAGCAGGGCGGCCACGTGCTCGAGCCGGTGACCGGGCTGCATCGCAACGTGTGGGTGTTCGACTTCAGGAGCCTGTACCCGAGCGTCATCCGCACGTTCAACATCGATCCGCTGTCGTACGTCGCGGAGCCCCCAGGCGATGATGATCTTATCCGGACGCCCGCCGGCGCATTTCGCCGCACGCCGGCCATCTTGCCGCGTCTGCTCGACGAGCTGTTTCCACGGCGCGAGGCAGCCGTGAAGGCAGGAGACAAGGTGGCGGCAAATGCGATCAAGATCCTGATGAATTCCTTCTACGGCGTGCTCGGCACGCCGGCCTGCCGCTTCTACAACCCCGCGCTCGCCAATTCGATCACCGGCACGGGAAAGGAGCTGCTGCTGTGGTCCAAGCGGTGGTTCGAGGACAGAGGCTTGCGGGTGCTGTATGGCGACACGGACAGCCTGTTCGTCGAGTCGGCGCTTGCGGACGCTGCGGCGGCGGTCGAGCGCGGCCATCGGCTCGCGGCCGCGCTGAACACCGAGCTCGCGCGTCACATCCGTGAGCGCTGGAGCATCGAGAGCCGCCTGGAGCTCCAGTTCGAGAAGCTCTACCAGCGCCTCTTCCTGCCCCGTGCGCGGCACAGTTCCCGCGGCGCCAGCAAGCGCTACGTGGGCTTGCGGCAGGACGGCGACATCGAGTTCGTGGGCATGGAAGTCGTGCGCAGCGACTGGACGGAGCTCGCAAAACGGGTGCAACGCGAGCTCTACCGCCGGCTGTTCGACGACCTGCCGGTCGAGGCCTACCTGGCCGAGGTCGTCGCGGAGCTGCGTCGCGGCGCGCTGGACGATGCGCTGGTCTATCGCAAGGGACTGCGGAAGGCAGCCGCGGCGTACACCGCCACCACGCCGCCGCACGTCGCCGCGGCTCGCAAATCCACCCGGCCGCCCGGGCGATCGATCAGCTACGTGATGACGACGGACGGACCGGAACCCGTCGACAATGTGCGACACCCCCTCGATCGCGAGCACTACGTCGTCAAGCAGGTGAAGCCGGTGGCCGAGCCGGTGCTGGCGATTCTGGAACTGCGATTCGAGCAGGCGACCGGCGACGAGCGGCAGATGGAGATGTCGTTCTGACGAAGGCCCGAGGGGTTGAACAACAGGCCGCGTAGCCGATCCGCCGGTCGTGCAAGGAGGAACGTGACCGGCCTTCCCTTCAGGGCCGGCCGCGGGGCGCGGGGCCGGTCGACTTCCGTACGACGAGCTCGGTCGGAATCGGTGCAGCGCCTTCGAGCGTCCGGCCCATGACCCGGTCGATCAGGATACGCGCGGCTGTCTGTCCCATCTCCCGCGTCGGCTGGCGTACTGTCGTCAGCCCCGGCCAGATGCGTGACGCGAGCAGGGTATCGTCGAATCCCGCGATGCTCAGGTCGTCGGGAACCCGGAGACCGCGTTCCTGCGCCTCGTAGATCACGCCCGCCGCCATGTCGTCGTTGGCGGCGAAGATCGCCGTGGGGCGCGGATCGAGCGACAGCAACTCCTTCGCCGCTCGCACCCCGCTGTCGAACGTGCAGAAACCCTGTTGCACGGTCAGCTTGCAGGGCTCGCCCTGCCAGTCGCGCAGGGCGTCGCGCGCGCCGTCGAGCCGCCGCATCATCGCAAGGTGATCGGGATCGCCGCTGATGAATGCGAGGTGGCGGTGTCCGAGCGACAGCAGGTGCTCCGTCATCTCCGCCCCCGCCTGGCGGTCGGTTGTCAGGACGTCGAGGCCGTCGCGGCGCTCGTTCCCGGGCGCGATACGCCCGTAGACGATGCCGGCATCGTCCAGCGCGGCCAGCAGGTGCTCATTGTCGGTCAACGGCGGCATCATGAGCAGGCCGTCGAGACGCTCGCGTTCGACAAACTCCAGCACCGAGAGCACCAGTCGCGAGCCCTTGGCTGTCGTTTCGTGCAGCACCAGTTCGTAGCCGCGCTCCCTGCAGCCGGAACGGATGCCCTCGATGAGGCTGATGACGTAGTAAGAGGACGGCGTCTCGTAGACGAATGCGATGTGGAGCGACTTTCCGGTGCGCAGGCTCCTGGCCTGCCGGTCCGGCGCAAAGTTGAGCTGCGCAATCGCCTTGTCGACTTTCTTCTTCAGTGCCTTGCTGACGTACTCCTCGCGGTTGATGACGCGGGAGACGGACTTGCGCGAGACGCCGGCGCGCCGCGCGACGTCGCTGATATTCACGCGCCGCACGGACGACTCCCCCCCATGTCATTCTGCGTGGCGAGATAGCGGGAGAGAGATCTCTCGCCGTGCTTCTCCGTCGTGTATGGCCGGCCGGTGTTCTTCATATTGTAGTCGATGGGCGCCTGCCCAGCGTTACGCGGAAATGAAAGCTGTCATCGTCTGGCTTCGTCTTTTTGCTCGACAATAGACATCGATATCAGAAAATGCAATTGGCCTTCAATTGCCGTGTCTTTTCGCATAGGATCGATATCAGAAATCGCAGCTTGCTGCCGCCAGCACAACGCCGGAAGCCGGTGACCTGACACCTATGAACCGACTGTCCCCGAAAGCACTCGTCTTCGTCCTTTTCAGCCTTGGCAGCCCCGCCACCCTCTTCGCCCTGGGCAAGGGCACACCGTCTTTCTACGATCGGCACGTCATTTTCGACAACAGCCACTCCGACGGTGGTCACGAATCGAGTAACGGGTATTTCATCGCGCCGAGCGCGCTCGAGCTGGTCGACAGCACCGTTCCCGTAGAAACACAGCACTTCGTGAGCCCGCCGAACGCCCTCCGGTTGAACTGGAAATCCGCGCCCGGCGGCGACTGGCAGGCGACGCTCGAGCTCACCCGGCGTTACGCGCGCCCGTTCAGGTTCGAGGGGGAGGCGCTCACTTTCCGGGTCTTTGCGGATTCGGCGATTACCGCCGCCAACTCGCCCCGCATTTACTTGACGGACGTCAACGAAAACGGGACGCCTGCCGCCACACTGGTCAGCGGCGACGAGCGGATCCCGGCGGGGCAATGGGTGCAGGTAGAGCTGCCGTTTTCAGCCATTTTCGACCGGCCAGTCAAGGGCACGAACGACAGCGAGTTTGATGTACGCGAGACCTTGAGCGTTACCTTCGTGCAGGGCCTCGATGACGGTGAGGAACACACCCTCTATCTCGACGACTTCCGGATTCGCGACATCGGGACCGGCGACACGACCCCGCCGCCGGCGCCCGAGGCGGTCACGGTGCGGGCTTACGAGCGGCACTTCGACGTGAACTGGGCACCAAGCGCAGCGGAGGACCTGCTCGCGTATCGTATTTATCGTTCGTCGGACGGGAAGGCGTTCGAGCCGATCGGCACGCAGCCGGGTGCGCGCTCGCGCTTTGCCGATTTCACAGGCGAGCCGCCTTGGCAAGCTTTCTATCGTGTCACTGCGCTCGACCTCGCGGGCAACGAGTCGGCGCCGTCGCCGGTCTCGACCCGCGCGCGCACGCGTCAATTCACGGATGACGAGCTCCTGACGATGGTGCAGGAAGCGTCCTTCCGGTACTACTGGGAAGGCGGGCACCGCCAAGCCGGACTGGCGCCCGAGGTACTGCCCGGCGATGCGAATCTGCTCGCGCTGGGCGGCAACGGCTTCGGGGTCATGGCGATGCTCGTCGGCGCCGAACGAGGGTTCGCGCCGCGCGATGCGGTTGCAGAGCGCATCCTGAAGATCGTGCGATACCTTGCGCGCGCGGACAGGTTCCACGGCGTGTGGCCGCATTTTCTCGACGGCAACACCGGCCGGGCGGTGCCTTTCTTCGGCAAGTACGACAACGGCGGCGATCTCGTCGAGACCGCTTTCATGATCCAGGGGCTGCTCGCGGCTCGCCAGTACTTCGACCGTGACACCGCGGTGGAGCGCGAGATCCGCGACACCGTCACGCGGCTCTGGCGCGAGGTCGAATGGAGCTGGTACCGGCAGACGCCCGACAGCGACCTGCTCTACTGGCACTGGTCGCCGGATTACGGATTCCACATCAATCATCCGCTGATCGGCTGGAACGAGACGATGATCATCTACCTGCTGGCCATCGCATCGCCTACGCATCCCGTGCCGGCGGAGCTCTACCATACGGGCTGGGCCGGCACCTCCGAGCGGCACGTCCTTTATCGCCAGGGCTGGGGCCGCACGACGACCGGGAATCGCTACGTCAACGGCAACAGCTGGTACGGTATCAAGCTGGACGTCGGGGTCGGCAACGGTTCCGACCTGTTCTTCACCCACTTTTCCTTCATGGGCTTCGATCCGCGCGGCATCCGCGATCGTTACACGAACTATTTCGAGAACAATCGCGCGATTGCCCTTATCAACCACGCCTACTGCGTCGAGAACCCGCGCGGCTTCAAAGGCTACGGTGCGGATACCTGGGGCCTCTCCGCAGGGATCAATACCGGCGGCGGCCGGCCGCTGCCGCGTGACGACAACGGCACGATCAACGTCATGGCATCGCTCGCGTCGATGCCCTACACCCCGGAGGAGTCGCTCGCCGCGTTGAAACACTTCTACCGCGACCTCGGGGAAAAGATCTGGGGCATCTACGGTTTCCACGACGGCTTCAACGAGACGCAGAACT